>CAMKTI010000068.1 GCA_946415665.1 uncultured Clostridia bacterium | reverse complement strand
ATATAATCCTCTTCATTAAGCAATTTTTGCTTTTTCATAGCTGCTAAAATTTTGGCAATTGTACCGTTCCTCAACCATCTACTAAATCTCATATAAATTGTGTGCCAGTTTCCATATTTTTTTAGTAATGCCCTCCATTTGCAACCATTCTCTACTATGTAAAGCATCGCACACATGAATTGGTAGTTTGATATCTTCGCCGGTTTCCTCGCTATCGGCATTAATCCCTCTAGCTTTTTATATTGTGTTTTTGTCAGTTTCATACTTCCATCTTATCACTTTTTTCTTTTTGCTCAACCTATTTTCTATTTTTATTTTATGTGAACGCTACCTAATTCACAAAGCTGCTTTTTTTATTTTTAAATTTATTTTTCAGATCTTTGCAGACGCAAAAGAGCTCGAGGAATCATTAGACTCGTATTATGAAATATATGCTGAACACAATGAATACCTGACGTCGTTATGATCATTTCATTTTTTTAGTGAGCAATCGGCATAAGTTAATGTCGTTTACTATAGAATAATATTCAAAGCAGAAAAAAAAACGTTTCTCAGATCGTTTTTTCTTATCACTTAAAAATAATTCGCAAACATAGTTTTTTTTACTTGATAAAATTCGTCTTAAAAATATGTGAGGGAGACAGTTTTGAAATCCGGATTTTGAATATAAAAGTGTTACATATGTAAAAAACATTTTTGTAAAAAAATAAGAACCGGAATTGATTCCGATCCTTATTTTTGTGTCTAATATTTTTTTCCAAACGAATTTTTTTTATTTGTGATATTTCTGATTGTTCTTTCGCACAAACCGTATTTTAATGCCAACTCTCGATAATTTCCTCCGTTAAATTCTTTATTTATTTGTATTGCGATACAATTTCGAAATAAACTTTTCTTATTGGGAATATAAATCGAACTTCCACCGAAATCTTCTATTAGTGCATATAATGCATTAAATCCAATTTTATCTAATAAATTATCAAACGGCGGTTTAATCTCATGAGAATAATTTTTGGCTAAATCTTGTAAAAATAATTTGTCCATGATTTTATTCCTCCGATTTAACCATTGAATTTTTGTTGCTTTTATTTAGCAAATTAATTTTTTTTACCGCCGATAAAAGTAATTCAATTTTTTGTTCTTCATAACCTAGAATTAAATCGTGACAAATTTTTGAGATATTATGCCAAATTTTTCTTTTTTTACTATCTTTTAAATCTACGTTTCTTAATTGATAAAAATTATTTTTTGACAGACTTTTAAAAAACAAAATAAAAGCCTCGCGAGCAATTTTTTTTATATATTTATTTCGGTCTTTTATATAAATAAATTTCACCGTTAAAGCCTCCCAAATTAAATAAAAATGTTCTTTTTATGGTTTCCCGCGGGCTTTTAAAGTAAACTATAGTTTACAAAAAAATTATATATATGCCAAAAATACTGTGTCAATTATTTCGACAAAATTTTGCAAAATATGTTGATTTTTTCATTCATGATTTATTTCGAAATCATGTCAATTAAATTGAATTTCGCTTATAAAAATATTTTTTTGACAAAACAATAAATCAAAAGGAGATTGGTTTTTGTGAGTGTAGATGTAAAAAATTTGGCAATGCTTATAAAAAAAATAAGACATAATCAAAATATGAGTCTTCGAAAGTTCGGAAACAAAGTAGGTTTAAGCCATGCATATATCAATAAGTTGGAAAATGATGTTTCTGGAAAAAAGAGGATGAATTTAACCGTAGCGACTCTTGTAAAAATTTCTAAAGCATTGGAAATTCCATTGGACGAATTTTTATATATGTGTGGTTATTTAGATAGCGAGTCAAGTGTTTCGGAGTCAAAAAAATTTAATAATAGTGGTGATGCCATGGACTTTTTTATACACAAGTGCTTGGAAATTCTAAAACACACTAAAATTTTGTCTAACGAAGAAAAAAATACTGTCGAAAAAGCATTAAAACTTGGAGTGAAAATCATAAAAGAACAAGAAAAAAAAAATAAAACAGCCTGAATTAATTTCAAGCTGTTTAAAAAAATTTATTTTTGAGCCAAAAATATTTTTGGATTCACACTGTTATCATCGTGAGTGATTTTAAAATCAAGATGGCTTCCGAGTAAAACACCATATTTTGTTGGGGAGTTTACACCACCAATTATTTGTCCTTTTTTTACGTAATCTCCCTCATTGACCAATAAATTATCTTGTAATTGGCTGTAAACACTTGTCCAATTATTACCGTGGTCAATAACTATTAAGTTGCCATCTTCATCGGTTTTTGTAATTAATTTTACAATTCCGTCGGCACTGGCTTTTACTTGTTCACCAATTTTTGCCGAGATGCTTAAAGAATCATTTGTTCGATACTGTTCTAAAGTTTTGTCATAAATTAATTTATCTGGCTGATAGTCCATTAAAATTTTTCCAGATACCGGCCATGACATTTTTTGAGTTCCATCGAACGAACAAAAATGAGTTTTATTATGATCTTGGCTTTGGTTTTCTGTTTTTATAATTTGTTTTTTTCCTGGAGCATTTTTTTCTGTTGCGGGTCTTTTTTCTGTACTATTTTTTATTTTATCTTGGTCTAATTTTTTTATTGGGTCAGGATTTTTTTTATTTTCAAGCGGTGGATGATATTGGAAAATTTGTTTGTCTTCAGGCGTTAAATAATTTTTTGACTTGTCATTTAAAACCGGTTTGACTTCATTTTTTTCTGGATTTATTTTTTGTGGCAAATCAATCTTTTTTATCGAAGCAAGATTTTTCGGCTTTGAAGAAGCTAAATTAAAAAAAATATTTGTTCCAGTAATTAATGCTATGATGATCAGGCATGCGTAGATTGCGAAGTAAAAACTTTTATTATGAAAAAAATTATTTTTTCTCACGTGTTAACACCTCCGATTGAATTATTGACATTGAAAAAAATATTATTCATGAGAGAATATTTTTAAGTAATAAAAAAAAATAAGTTTTGGAGTTTTGATTTATGGACAAAAAAACAGGTGGGAAATTATTTATTTGCGGAACCCCTATCGGAAATTTAAAAGATATAAGTTTACGTTGTCTTGAAATTTTAAAATCAGTTGATTTAATTGCATGTGAAGATACTAGAAAAACGATTGGATTATTAAATTTTTATGGCATAAAAAAAAAATTAATTAGCTATCACGAATTTAATAAAATAAAGTCAGGTAAAAAAATTTTGGAGTTATTAAGTCAAAATAAAAATATTGCGCTTGTAAGTGATGCGGGAATGCCATGTATTTCTGATCCGGGAAGCGAATTAATTAATATGGCAAGGGAAAATTTTTTTGATATAGAAGTAATTCCCGGACCAACAGCTTTTGCAACTGCGATTGCTTTTGCTGGCATAAATAAAAAAAGTTTTATTTTTGAAGGATTTATTGATAAGAATGAAAGAAAAAAATTTGTTAAGAGAATAAAATTTGAAGAACGGACAGTTGTTTTTTATGAAGCACCACATAAATTATTAAACATGTTGGAATTTTTGTTTGATAATCTTGGAAATAGAAAATTATATTTGGTGAAAGAATTGACTAAAATACATGAAAATTTTTTTTTTGGTTGGCTTGATGAAGCGATTGAATTATTAAAAAAAAATCCGCCAAAGGGCGAATATGTGGTTTTATTGTATGGAACAGAAAATAAATTTGATTTTGGAGAAATGAATATCCAAGAGCATTTAGACTTTTATTTGAAAAATAACTTTGATTTAAAAACAGCAATTAAGAAAGTAGCTAAAGATAGAAACTTGTCAAAAAATCAAGTTTATTTAATTGCACATAATATAAGAAAATGATTAGCTGATATCTTTTTTCATATATATAAAAAAATCCAAGCTTATTAAAAAAATAAGCTTGGATTTAATTTTTTAGAATGAAAAATTTAAATTTTTGCCGCAAAGAATACATACACAAACGAAAGATGTTTTTTTAAAACTTCAGTCAAACATTAATTATCAAACCATTCTACGATTTTGCTTAGATATAGCAACCAAGATATTGGTTGTACAAAATGTGGCTCAATTCCAAAGTCGACATAGTAATAGGTAGCAAGGGAAGATTAATCAATTTAAAAACAACTGCTGTAACAATGGCGGATTGAAGTATGGTACTGGATTTAATAAAAACAATTAAGCTTGTCACTAGCATAGCATTGTTTTCCATTTCCATTTCCATTTATTTTTTCACTTGTTCTGTTCATAGCAAATACTTTTTTTCATAAAAAAATATAATTTAGCTTAAATACAAATTTGTTATAGCATATAAAATTTCATCTGATAAACACGATTAAAAAAAAATTAAAATAGCTTGACAGATAATATGTTTTTAATTTAAAATATGTTGTAGGGTGATTAAAATGGAAGAAAATAATCTTATACCTAATGTTGCAAATAATATCATTTTAAATAATAACGCTAAAAAGTCCGATGGAATAAAACAAGAATTATCGGATTGGCAAATGTACCAGCTAGCTATTAATTACTGTGCTTTTATATTGGAGTGCCAATATGATATTAGAGATAATATGATCATTGCTGGTCCGATTAAATTAGTGAGCGGATATTTGTTGAAAAGAAATTATTCATACAATGCCTTTTTTAAAAATAGAGGTTTGCCTTTACTCATTGGGATAAATAATGATGATGATTATAATAATCCACCACAATTGCAAAAAAACAAAATTGTAAAATGGTTTGTTTGCAGTTTTTTTATGCGCATTAAGTATTTGCATAGTATTTTACAAATTATGAATAATTATGATGGTTATTTTTTTACTCAAGGGCCATCATCTATTTCTCTTCATGTTGATTCTTTAGAGACAGAATGTTGCCGAAATACTATTAGTGCAGATTTTTATCGTGACGAATTGGATAATGATATAGATAAAAAAAGAATTGCCAGTCGTTATCAAACATTGTCTTTTTATGATTATGATTATTTTTATCAAGAGAAAGCTCCGGATGAAACTGCTGTAGATTTTTGGCTTGCAATGGATCGTTTTTTGGAAGAACATTATTTAACTCAGGAAGAAATTAAACAAAACAATCCTAATAAGCAGCTGTCAAAAGAAGATATAGTAGAAAATGTAGACAATAAAGATAAACTAAGAAATTATGTTCATAGGATTATGATTGTGCCGGATAAACTGTTAAATAACGATGAAAAAAGATTTCGTGCTTGGGTTAAAGATCCTGAGAATCAAAAGAAATTTATTAAGATCTACAAAAAAACTTTTAATAGAGTGTCAGAAACAGGATTAAAAAAAATTGAGGGGAATATAGAAGATCAAAAAGAAAGTATTAAGAGCAAATTATTATTTTGTAAACAAAAGATGACTTTTAAAAATTTAAATGGTAATGAAGAAATGAAGTTTGTGTATTCATTAAAACTTTTAAATAATGGGAGATGGATTGAATATCCAAAAAATAAATGTGGAAAATATTCTGAGGTTTGGGTTTATAATCCGGTGATGAAAGGAAATGATAAAAAATATTTAGGATACAAATTGGATGAAGAAGAAGATTTATATGAATTTCCAAACATGGAATATCTAATTTATTTATTGCATGCGGATCCAAATGAATTAAAAGCAATAGAAAAAGAATTTGTGAATGCCTTTTTAGATATAAGCAATAGCGGCAGTTTTAGTTTAAGTGTGCAAATGCACGACGCAAAAGATGTTAAGCAATATTTCCATGATAATTTAATAACAGGACGGAAAAATTGGAAATTAAAAAGAGATAAAAATGATAATTCTGTAGAAAATGGTTTGTCGGATAGCGACATTAAGATACTTGATATTTTAAATAATAATAAAAGAATAGCTAGGTTTAACGAAGATTTTGACAAGATATATAACAAGAATTTGGTTAAACATTTATATAGCAAAGCGATAAGTAAATATGGAACAAAGCCCGATCTAGAAAAAACCGATTTAGATCCGATAGATAAATGTTTTGACGCTCCGACAGATAAACCAGAACAGTACAATTTAGCGCAAGAGTTTTATAAAATGCTTGATCTAGGCCATCAAACAGAGATGCGCTATAAAAATAAATTGCCGGAAACAGTAACAGTAGCTTTAACTTTTATTTGGTCTAAATTTTTTAAAGGACTTGTAATATCTTTTGTTATTTCACTTACGATTTTTATTGCTTTAAAATTTATTTTTGATGTTGCAATTTGGGCATTAATTGTTTTTCCAGTCGCTCCAGTATTAATTTTTTTTGCATGTGTATTTTTTTTAAAAAACAGATACACAAAAATTACTTATCTTAATAATATTTCTACATTTGAAGATGAGAATGAAGAAGAATCAATTCTTTCACAGGATAAAATAAGAGATGAAAATGAAAAAGGAATAGAAGAGGAAGAAGAGGAAGAAGAGGAAGAAGAAATGAAATAGATAAATAAACAAATTAAAACAGATTAGAGTTTAATTTTAATTTATATGCAAGCAGACAGTTTTTTAAAAGCATAGTTACTGTCATCGGACCAATCCCTCCAGGAACCGGAGTAATATTTTTTGCTTTTGAATAACAATCTTCGAAATCTATATCCCCACAAGTTTTATTTGTTTCTGGATTTTTATTCATACCTATATCTATTAAAGTTGCACCGGACTTTATATATTCTTTTTTTATAAAATTAGCTTTTCCGATAGCAGATATTAATATATCTGCTTTTTTTGTTATTTCAAATAAATCACGCGTATAAGAATGACAAATAGTCACGGTCGAATTTAAATTTATCATAAGTAATGCCAATGGTTTTCCAACTTCAATACTTCTTCCGATTATTACACAATTTTCACCCTGCGTTTTTATTTTATAAAAATCCAAAAGAGTTATAACAGCAATCGGTGTACAAGAAATAAATTTTGGTTTACCGATTAGCAATTTCCCTAGATTCAACGGATGAAATCCGTCAACATCTTTTGCTTCATCAATGCTTTGCATAATAATTTTTGCATCGATATGTTTTGGCAAAGGCAATTGCACAAAAATACCCGTAACTTTTTCATCTTGATTTAATTTGTCAAGCAAATTTAATAATTCTTCTTGAGTCGTTTTTTCTGGCAATTTATAAACAAAAATATTTATTCCAACATAAGCACAGGCTTTTTTTTTATTTCTGATATAAAGTTTTGACGCAGGATCATCTCCAACTAAAATCGTTGCCAAATTAATTTGATAATTATTCTTTTCTATCTCGTCCTTTATCTTATTTTTTATAACTTCAGCAGTTTTTTTACCATCTAAAATCATTTTTTTTCTCCTTTAAAATAAAAAGCATTTTATCACAAAAAAAAGTTCTGTTTAATCTAACAGAACTCTTAACTAAAATAAATTTCATAAAAAATGTTTTGGCACAAAAAAATCTATCATATATTTGATTTAACTTTGAGTAGCAAGATTAATTATAACTTCAACGGCTTTGCACATCGATTGTATACAAATAAATTCATAAGGTCCATGAAAATTGTGTCCACCAGTAAAAATATTTGGACACGGAATATTTTTTTGCGATAACATTGCACCATCTGTTCCACCACGCATTGGTCTTTCAATTGGGATTATATTTGCTTTTTTAAAAGCTTTTCGCATGAACTCAATCAAATCATTATTAATTTTATCGCGCATATTATAGTATTGATCCGTAATTTTTAAATCAATTTCACAACCAAACTCATTTTTTGTATCTAAAACAAGTTTTTTAATAAAATCTTTACGTGCCTCAAAATTTTTTTTATCAAAATCCCTAATTATATATTCCAGTTCAGTTTTATCTACATTTCCGGAAATATAATTCACGTGATAAAATCCTTGTTTTTTTTCAGTTGTCGCTGGCGTTTCACTTTTTGGAAATCTATTTATCATTTCATTTGCAATCAAAATAGAATTCACCATAATATTCTTAGCTTCACCCGGATGAATATTTTTGCCATAAAAAATTATTTTTGCTTTTGCGGCGTTAAAATTTTCATATGACAGCTCTCCAATCTCTCCGCCATCGATCGTAAAAGCATAATCACAATCAAAATTATCTAGATTAATTTTATCAACTCCGCGTCCAATTTCTTCATCAGGCGTAAAAGCAATTTTAATATCTCCATGCTCAATATTATTTTTTATTAAATAATTAATCGCCGTCATAATTTCAGCAATTCCAGCTTTATCATCCGCTCCGAGCAAACTTGTTCCGTCCGTAACAATTAAATCCTGACTTACATAATTTTTTAAAACATTAAATTTCTGCGGCGACATAATTTTTTCTTTATTTAAAGCAACATTACCACCGTCATAATTTTTTATTATTCTCGGCGAAACATTTTTTCCATTAAAATCCGGACTTGTATCCATATGCGCCATAAATCCAATTTTACTTTTATAATTTTTATTATTGCTAGGCAAACACGCATAAACATATCCATTATTATCGCAAATTACATCGCTTAAACCAATTTTTTTACATTCATCAGCTAAAAAATCCGCGAGTTTAATTTGTGATTTACTTGACGGACATGAATCAGAATTTGGATCGGATTTTGTACCAAAACTTATATATTTTAAAAAGCGTTCAACAACTTCACCTTCAAATTTATTCATTCTTCATCCCCCCTTTTTTATAAATTAGTCAGCATTCACATAAAAAGCAAGTCAAAAATAAAAGCAAGGGAGATGGT
>CAMKTI010000067.1 GCA_946415665.1 uncultured Clostridia bacterium | reverse complement strand
GCATTACCAAAAAAATATGGAAACTGGCACACAATTTATATGAAATTTAGTAGATAGTTAAAAAACGATACAATTGGCTAAATCCATGTATTTTAAAAATAATAATTGTTAGAGACCACGAAGATAATAAAACTCTAGATTCAGCCAAAGTTAATAGCTTTTTCACAGTTGTTTCACTTAGAAAAGTTGTAATTATGATAAATCACTTGATAAACAACACAATGATATTGAACGATATTTCCCGAGATTAAAACGGTTTAGAAAAGTTTTTACTCACGATTATGTTTTCATATCTACTATTTCTCTCACTTTTATTTTTGATTTGCTTTTTATGTGAACACTGCCTGCTTTTGCGCACGATCTAAATAAATAAATTTATAAAAAAAACATGTCAAGAAAAATCTTGACATGTTATATTTTTGTGTTTTATAATTAATATGAGCAACAAAAAAATTTTGGGAGGCGATGATAGTGAAGAAAAATCAAGATATAGGCCAAAAAGTTGGCAAATTATTAAACGAAATGTCTACTAAGTTATCGCAACAAGAACTGAATGATCAGTTGACTGAGATAGCGGAGAATATTTTGAATTTTTTGTTTGTGTTAAAATCACGAGGGGAAAAAATAGATCTGACGGGCTACAAATTCGATTTCGATCAGACGATTAAAACATTATCAAATATTTCAGACGATAACAAGAAAGATAGACAAATTTTGAAAAAACGTTTGTCTAACTTTCTTCACAACTTGAGATATTTCAGCTGTATTAATAACATGCAGCTTTTTAATCCGCGTACCTTTTTTAGAAGTACATGTAAGATAATAAATAACAATCAGGCGGAATTTGTTAAGGCGGAAATTGGCTTGATAAACGTGGGAGCGACATGTTATATGAATTCGACGTTACAAGCATTTTTGCATAATCCTGCCTTGCGCGATAGTTTTAGATATGGAGATGCAAAAAAGGAATACGATAACAGACTTAATAATCTATTGGATTATTATACTCGGAACAACTTATTGTCTAATAATTGGGTGAATGGAATGGATTCCAATTCAGTCTACAATAATTTACAACTATGGGTTGTGGATAATAGACTAACAGCTTTAGCTAATTATCAAAACAATTGGTCAGATGCGCCAAATTGTGTAATACAAGAAATAAAACTTATTCTTAAATGTTTTGCGGACGATGATAATTTTTATCAAATTTTGAAAAATCATTTTGGGAATGACTGCAAAAGGCTACCATCGGATGCGATAGATATGAGTTATGAGTTTTTTTTACTCTCAAATCAAGCTGATAATCGTGTTGAAAAGATTGAAAAAAGTGAAGAAGTAGATTCCTTTTTCGGGCCACAAAGATTTAAAGATTTTATGAGTGTTAAAAATCCGTTGTTTGAGGGAATTGCCGCTAACGATGCAAAAGATTTGGTAGAATTTTTGATAATGCAGTGGCATGAGGAACAAAATAGAGCTAAATTAAATCAGGATAAAAATCCAGAAAATATTGCTAAGTATATACGCTCTTCCTTGCAGCAAATTTACATGTGTATAAACACTATGCGATATAATTATAATGTGTGCAAAACTGCTATGTTATGTAACAATACACAGTTTGCAGGGTACGCTTTATCAAATGTGTATTCTTGCAAACAAAGTATCCAGTTTTTGATAAAAAATATAATTCAATACGCACAAATGATTAGTAATATGGATAAAAAATATTGCAGAGCTACAAGTACAATTATTCAGTTGGCACAAATTTTATCTGCAGCGCTTGGGGGGTATAAAGGTATCGATGATTTTGGTAGTTATTTTGATTATATGTATGGATACACGAATAATATTTTGGCTGTCGCAAATACGATATCAAATAATCAAAATTATCAGATTGATCAAACAAAGCAAGACGAAATGCTTGAGGCATTTAAGAAGGATTTTGCTAAGAACAATCGCTCTGATATTTCTGACCAGTTCTACGCACTAAATCGCCAAGAAACGCGCTGTTCAGGCTGTGATACACCAAAGTATAATTTTCAAACGTGTTTCTCATTAATATTCCCTTTGGAAGAAGTTCGTAAGCGTGTTTATGGAAAGGATAGTCAAAAGTCAACTGTTACATTGGCAGATTGTTTTGAATATGATAAAAGAGTAGAAACGTTTAGTGGTAACAATTCAATGTACTGTAATATTTGTCAACAAAATTTAAAAGCCACAATGCAGACAACGTTGATGACTGTGCCAAAAAATTTAATACTTTTATTTAACAGAGGTAAAGGTATTCAGTTCAAAGTTAATATAAATTATCCGGAGCTTTTTGATCAGTACAATATAGGCAAAGAGTTTATGGCGCCAGATCAAAAATATACAATTAAACTAGCGTATTCTACTGTTAAACACTTTGGAAATAGCGGTGAGAATGGACATTTTGTAATGGATGGTACAAGTGAGAGAGATGGTTCATTAAATAGATATAATGATAGCTTGATACAAGGTGTTGATAACCATGGTATGCCTTATTTAGTTTTTTATAGAGACATGGAACCAAATGAGGTGATAAATCGCGTTTTAAAAAAAGTATCGTCGGATCAGAAGCTGAGCAATTACCTGGAGACAATAGCAATAAGATTTTCAGAATTGGGCGAATTAGATATAAAAAAGGAAAATAATAATGAGTCTAGAAGACTAAGATTTTCATATTTGCTTATGCAAGCTGTGTTGCCGGATCTGGTAAAAAATGAAAAAACTGGCGTACGCGAATATAAATCGTTATCTGATCAACAAGTAAGCAATCTGATTTGTGCCATTTTTGACTTGATAAAAAACGAACAAAATTTTGATGATCAGGCTATGAAAAATTATAGAACAGTAATACAAAGTGAAAAAACTGATATGCGAAATGCAAAACAGGAGAATATTGATATTGAGAAAACTACAAAAAATATGAAAAAATTTTCCAATCAGCTTCAATCCAACAATATCAACAACAACAATATCAACAACAACATGAACAATGATATGAACAACAATATCATACCAAAGCTCAATTGTACTCTTAAATTTAAATTCGAAGGAAAAACGTTTGAGAAATTTATCGATGATATTTATGATATTAATATATCTGAAGAGACAATAGGCAGTTTTTTCAGTGGCATTGTTCAGCAGAGTTCTAGCGTATTTGAGAATGACAAAAACTATGAGATAAAATTATCGAGTCAAGAAGATAGCGTAAATCAATGCCAGGTTTACAGTCTGGCTCAATACATGGTAGGTGGTGTTCTGCGATTTAATGTAACAAAAAACAGACAAAATTTGGGTAAGCAAGCTAGAGTAAAAAAATTTGAATCTGAAGAAAAAGTAATACTAAGTGATAACGCGAACGCTGATACTGAAAAAAATACAAACAATCCAAAAAGAAATGCCGCGATCAAGAACAACATAATGGGCAACAACAAAATTAATAGTGTAAATAGTCAAAAAACTCTAAAACATAAGTCAGCGAATAAAAAATTATTGACTTGGTTAAAATTTATTTTTGCAGTGATTTCTGCTGCTGCAACCGTAGTTGCTATAATTCTTGAATCTTATATATTAGCTGTATTATTAGTAGCTATATCATTATTGATTTTGTTTGGAAAATCGATTTTTTCAGTTTGGCTTAGGCGTCGGTTTAGATGTTTTAGACCGCAAAGTCGTAATGGTAATGGATCGCGAACAGGATACAGTTACCAACAACAATTATCAAGAAATAGTAGTAATTATCCTGGCTTAAACATTCAGGAAGAAGTAGAACAACATTAAGAACAATATGTAAATCAATAATTTTAGGTACAATTAGCTAAAAAAACCGATCGGAAAATATCTGATCATTTTTTTTATGCCAAATAAAATTTTAGACTTTTATTTTTTGTTTGAGATAAATTCTATATATTTACCGGTTCCGATTGCCACACGAGAAATTGCGTCTTCGGCGACAACTGTTTCGATTCCAGTTTTCTGGCAAATTAGTTTGTCTAAACCATAAAGCAAACTTCCGTTTCTTGTCATAACTACTCCTCTATTTTTTGTCTATCGAATAAATCTTTTATATACCATATACGATTCCCCATAATTAGACGGCAAATTTCTCCACAACGCGCCTGTTCTTATTGCCTAAAACACCGTATTCATAAAGCTTTTGTTGTCTTTTACCATCCTTCCCGACTTACAATCTTGGCTGTACAAATACTCTTTTATGGAATCCCATTACACATCAGTTATATCATGCCTCTTATAACTCAATTTATTCATTATTTTATCTCCTTGATTTTTATTTTTTCTTTAATATTCACCATTTTTTTCTTTTATTTTACATCCTTTTGAAACATTTGTCTACACTGTCTAAATCAAATGTAAGATTGGATGTAACTCAAGCTACCATAAAAAATAAAAATAAGTAAATGCGTATAATTTATTTTCGATAGTAAGAAAAATATCGAACAAATAGCTGGGATTACTTATTTCTCAGCCTTTTGTTTTTAGGCAAAAATATTAATTTATTTTATGGATTAAAGATTAAATAATGCTTGTGTTATGGAAATTTGTTTAATAATCAAAGCTAAGTTTTTTGATTTATATAAAAAAATATTACTCATCTAATGCTTTTTTATAGTGCAAATAATTTTAAGTTAAATGGCTTAAAACAAAAATAAAAAGCTATTTATAAAAATAGTTTTACCGTAAAAAAACATGCTAACTATAAAAATTTAATTCATTTTAATGAATAGGCTTTTTTTTTGTGTGCAAAATAGATTTCTAATAAAAAAAATTTTATAAGAGCAAAGTTTAAAAATTTAAAATGGCAAACAAAAAATTTTTAGGTTTTGTAAGTCTAAATAAAAAAATCTTGACATAACAAAATAAAAAAAAATAAGGCGGTGTATTTTTTTATGCATAAACAAAAAAAATTCATACGTACAGATTTAGCAATTGAAGCGCGGGAAATGCATGACACTAATCAAATCGACGGAGTAAAAGTAATCACTCAAGATTTTCAAAATATACGAGTCACGTCTGTAAAAATTTTAAATTCGATTGGTGAAAAAAATTTAAAACGTCCTCAAGGAAATTATATAACCATCGAATGTCCGTTTTTAAATAAAAATAGTGTTGATTATCGCGAGCAAACTATAAAAATTTTGGCAGATAATCTAAAAAAACTTGTATATAAAAAAAATAAATTTAAGCCTGAAAATATATTAATAATTGGTTTGGGGAATAAAAATATTACGGCGGATTCTCTTGGCCCAAAAACCATTTCAAAAGTTTTGGTTACAAGGCATATAAAAAATTTTGTTCCGGAAGAAATAAAAAATTTTATAAAGACGGTTAGCGCAATTTCGCCTGGAGTTTTAGGAATAACAGGAATAGAAACTTTTGAAATATCTAAGGGGATTTGTGAAAAAATAAACCCTGATTTAGTAATAATAATTGATTCTCTCGCCGCAAGAAATATTTCTAGAATAAACTCGACAATTCAAATTGCAGACACAGGAATTGCACCGGGTGCTGGTGTAAATAATAAACGCGTTAGTTTAAATAAAAAAAATTTGGGTTGCGAAATAATTTCCGTTGGAGTCCCAACAGTTATTGATGCGGCAACACTTGTAAATGATACGATGGATAAAATAATCGATGAGATGATTTTTTTCTCAAAACAAAATTTTGAACATGACTTTTTTTTAACAATGGATCGCCTTGATTCAGATGAAAAATATAATTTGATAAAAAAAATTTTAGGGCCTTATGAAAATAATATGTTTGTAACGCCAAAAGAAGTTGACGAAATAATCGAACGTTTATCAAATATAATTGCTAATGCGATAAATATTTGTTTGCACGAAAAAATAACTGAGGACGATATAAATAAATTTATTTGTAAATAGTTTTTTGCCACGCCTAATTTTTTTATCACGCAATAAAAAAATTTTTTTTAATAAAGTATGGACAATGTATTTTTTGTATGTTATCATAACTGGTGTTTGTCGGTTGTTACGGTCGATGGATAAAAAAACTTAGGAGGGAGGTTTAATTAATGGAGAATTCTGATGGCGATTTTGATTTTAATAAAAATAAAGAGGAAAATTTTGACGAATCTAAAAATAAAGATGGTTGTTGTAATGGAAAAAATATTTTCGTTGCAATATTAAAAGGTGCGGGTTGTTTTTTGCTTGGTGTTGTTTTGACGGCTTCGCATTATGTTTTTGATCTTATTGCTGCGCCTTTGGGTACAATTTTGCGTACGATAGTGGGTTGTATCAGGTTATATAAAAAAACAAAGCCAAAAGGTTTTTTTCAACATGTTTGCTATATTTTTAAATCGTTTTTTTTGGTGATATATAATTTGATTAAATTGCCGTTTCTGCTGATTTACAGAGCAACATTTGGTTTAATTGAACATGCTGTTGGAATTTTTAAACCGATGTGTTGTGTGTTTCGAGGTGATAAAATAGGAGAAAAAGTAAAAATGAAAGCACCAATCGGTAGAAATAAATTTGATTTTGACAATGATTGTTCTAATATATCTTTTACTGCTTTATTTGCTGTTGCATTTATAGAATTCGAAAGCCTGTTATTTAACGATCCGAGCAAGCATGGGAAATTTAAAAGGTTTTTTACTAAAATTTGGAACACAGTGTATATTAAATTTGGTAATTTTGCGGCGTGGTTATTGTTACCCAAAAAAATTGATAAGAATACATTGAGTACGGGCATGAATAATAATAGTAATGCAGGGGAGCCGTCGATACCAGATATAACAGCAAATAATAAATGTGATATATTTAATGACATTCTTCATCCTTGGTTATAGGACGAATTATAAAAAAGCTGTTGCGTTAGTGCGGTTTTTTTTAGTCTAAAATTTTTATATCTGCTCGTAAATAATTTTGGACTGATGGTAAATATTTTTATCAATAAAATTTGTTTCGGCTAATTTTATTTTTATTCTGATTGGCAATATCTTCAAATGTTATTATGTAAATCTATTATGGTAAAATTTTTCCTTGATCACAAAAAATAAATTTGGCAGGGATTAAAATATGAAAAAGAATGATTACATACTGTATAAAAATATATTTTTTTTTGTTTTGGTTATTTTGGTTGGGGTTTTATTTTTTATTTTAAGCTATACCTTTGCTATTAGTTTTTTTTCTGGTGAGATAAATAAAACTGATTTGCAAAGTGAAAGTAATATAAAAGAAAAAATTATGAGCGATGAAAAAAAAACGCCAAAAAAAAATATTTATTTGATAAAAGAAATTGACGGCGATGAAATAAGTATTTTTAATTTACAAACTGGAATTGGGAGCACAGTAAAAATTTCTGAGATACAAAAAAAGCAATTTCAAACAGGAGATATTATTAACATATTTTTTAAAAATGGCGCCGTAGAAAAAATTGAGCCAAATAAAAATGTTTGGCAAAAAAATCGAATCAGCAATTTTAAATTTGATTTGAAAACAAAAAAATTTATATATGAGAATGAAAAATATTATTTAAATGAAAATATATTTGTCAAAAGTAATTATGATTTAGGCAAAATTAGTTCATTAAGTCTGATAACTATCAAAGGCATTGGAAAACAAATTTTATATCTTGAGATAAATAAAGGTACAGGAAAAATAAATTTTTTAGCGAAAGAAAAAATTATAAATGGCATAGCAAAAATCGATTCGAAAGAAATTTTTAATTTAAATGATGCAGATACAAAAGAATTACGCGAAGGACATCATAATATTTTTATAAGCGGCGATAATATCGAAGATTATTCAAAAGATTTTTTTATAAAAGCAAACGAAAATCGGGATTTAAATTTGGATGAAGTAGAATTTAAAAATGGCTTATTAAAAATAAATTTGGAGCAAAGTGGCTGTTTAATTTATATAGATAATCAAAAAATTTCTTTGAGCGATCCAATTTTTTTAAATTATGGCGAACATGAATTAAAAATTACAAAACAAGGGTTTGAGGACTATATAAATAAAATTATGATTGACTCACAAACTCATGAAATTAATATATCTTTGACAAAAAAAATAGATTTGGGCAAATTAATAATAACGACGGAACCAAATGATGCTGAAATTTATTTGGATGATGCTTATATTGGAAAAGGTTCCGCAGAAATAAATGTTCAATATGGAAAACATATTGTTTCTGTACAAAAAGAAAATTATCAGGGAATAAAATTGCCATTAGAAATAAATAAAGCAACGAGTAATTATAAAATTACGCTCGAATCAAATTTTCAACAAAATTAAATTTATGTACAAAAAAGCCGGGATAAATCAGGTTTTTATTTTATTTTTTATATTTAGCCAGTAAATCATTAAAACAAATTAAATTAAGCAATAAAAAAAATAATGAGAGATATGAGAATATTTATAAAGCAATTAGCTAGCGTTCATATAAAATAAAAATAGATTGACCCAAAAGAAAAAAGTAATAAGATAGAGATATAAGATTTACAAAACTACAATATAAAAAGTTGGAGAGATTAATACAAATAACGAGAAAACCGGCGAAGATATCAAAACTACGAATTTATGTGTGCAATGCTTTACATAATAAAAAATGGTTGCAAATAGAGAACGTTACCAAAAAAATATGGAAACTGGCGCACAGTTTATATGAAATTTAGTAGATGGTCGAAGAACGGTACGATTGCAAAAGCTATTGCTTTTTTTCTTTAAAACCTTGATTTTAGAAGCTATGAAAAAGCAAAAGAAAAGTATGGTATGTTCTTTATTGACAGCACGAGCATAAAGGTGAGTCCAGATGCAAACAAGAAT
>CAMKTI010000066.1 GCA_946415665.1 uncultured Clostridia bacterium | reverse complement strand
TGGACATGAAGATGTACAACATAAGTGTAACTTAGTTGTCAGGCCCCCTTTTGAACGTCCAATGCTTTGTTCTTGATTCTTTTTATTCTTGTTTGCATCTGGACTCACCTTTATGCTCGTACTATCTATCAATAAAGAATATATAATCCTCTTCATTAAGCAATTTTGGCTTTTTCATAGCTTCTAAAACAAGATTTTAAATAAAAAAAGCAATGGCTGTTAGCAATCGTGCCATTCTTCGATTATCTACTAAATCTCATATAAATTGTGTGCCAGTTTCCATATTTTTTTGGTAATGCCCTCAATTTACAACCATTCTCTATTATTTAAAGCATTGCACACATGAATTTGTAGTTTGATATCTTCGCCGGTTTCCTAGCTATCGGCATCAATCCCTCTAGCTTTTTATATTGTGTTTTTGTCAGTTTCACACTTCTATCTTATCACTTTTCTCTTTGCTCAATATATTTTTATTTTATGTGAACGCTGCCTAGTCCAATCTTTTTATTTTATTGCACTCTCATGTTTCAAATAATATATCCCCAATTTTATTGGAATTTCCCAATCTCATTGTTGCAGCAAATCACCAGAAACATTGTCATGCTTGCAACAAACACATGCACAATAGTAACAAATCGAAACAATTATTTTTGCAATTGGGAGAAAGATGTTTGCGGGATTGGTTTCTGTTCTTGATTATCTGCTGACCCATTTAGACCGTTAGATAAGCCTGATCCGTTAGATCTTGTCCATGAAGAAATAAAAGAGTTAAGCATCTGTTGGTTTTCTGTATTATTACTAATTTGTTCACCATCCTCATTAAACAAAATGCCAAAATAAGACAATAAATTACGCATATAATTATTCTGTTCATCTAAATTCCTATTTTTTTTGTATAAATTCTTATTATCCCCATGTAGAACCTTGTTTTTTTCCTTTAGAGCCTTATTTTTTCCCTTTAGAGCCTCGTATTTTTCTTTTCTTCTACTTAATTTCTCATTTATTTTATCGACATCGTTCCGCAGTTGATTGTTTTTATCAAGTAGATCATCTTTCTCTTCCTTTAACTGATTATTTTCATAAAGCAAGTCATCATTTTTGTCAAGTAATTTTTTTTATCTTTCCGTAAATTGCTATTCTTGTCCCATAAATTAATATTCTCATCCCATAAATTTCTTTTACGACCTACAAAAGTTTTATTGTTTTTTGTCCGTCGCTCAAAGATATTCGCTCTAGTTTTAAACTTTGAACTGTAATCCTTTTTATAAGGATCTACTCTCTTAGAATTTTCTTTCATAAAAACAACTCCTAAAAATTTTTTTATTGAAAGTCAAAGTGCAAAAACAAATTGACTTTCGATTTTTATTCTATATTACTTTTTTTGTTTGTCAAGTACTTTTTGATTTTTTTCATAAAAAAAAGATTGAGATAGCTATCCCAATCTTTTTTTGTTACATCGGACAAATTTTTTAGTATAAAATCAGTCTTGCTTAAGATTTTCGTTATTCTGCTGCATATTCGGTTTTGTATCATTTTCACTTTCGTTTTTCGTGGCTACCGCTGCCATTTTTTCAAACAGACTGGATTTAGAAGTTTCAGTACTACTCACTAATTTGACATTTGCTTGATTCGAGTTTTTCATATTATCTTTTTGTTCGCTCATGTTTGTATCGATACTTTTTCCTAATAATTTATTAGCCTCATATAAATTTTTTCCAGTATCTTTATATACTTCAATTATTAGACCTAAACATTTGATTTTTTGCTTTTTGAGTTCTATTAGCGATTTTAAACAATTAATTTTAGCTGCATTATTTTTTGCTTCAGAATACCGATTTTGTTCATCACAAATATTATTGTTCAGTTGTTCTAAGTTATTTAAGAATTTGTTTGCCTCTGATGGAACTTCTTCAATATTTTGTGGGCTTAGACCTAATTCTTTCATAAATGAATCATTTTTGTCTATTAATTTTTTTCTTGATTCTTGATATCTTTTGTATAAATTTTTTTGAGTTTCAATCTCTTTATTTAATTGTATTTCCTCATATTGCAAAGCGTCAATGTCAGAAGACTCATTTGCAGTGTTTAGATAATTTCGCCTCATGTTTAATCTTTGCATAACATCCGGATCATTGAGAAACGTACTAAATCGCAGACTATCACTATTATTAAACAATAAACTCCGTGAAACATTACCATTTCGATTCATAAAAACATCTCCTAAAAATTTTTTTATTGAAAATCAAAATATAAAAACAAATTGACTTTCGACTTTTTATTTTATATTACTTTTTTTGTTTGTCAAGTACTTTTTAATTTTTTTTCATAAAAAAAGATTGAGATAAAAATCCCAATCTTCTTTGTTTCTTTTTAATATCTTTAATACGCCAAAAATTTTTTCAACGATCATCAACGATCTGCCTTGTACATTAAAATATATTACAAAGACGGTCACAACATTTTCTACCTTCTGAAACTTCGTTTATTCCATCTGATACAGGTACTTCTTGGAAGTTTGCGTTTCGATTTTGTGCCTGATTTAATGCTTGTTGCAATCTATTATTTTTTTGTCTCAAGTTGCTGTTCTGATTTATAAGCTCATTTTTCTGACTTATCAATCTCCGCGCAATTTCTAAAGCGCGATCTAATTTATTTGATTTTTCATTGAGATCAGTTTTTAATTCATTATTCTCAAGTTGTGAAACCTCATACTTTAATTGTAACAACTCATTTTCAACTTCTGCATCTTCTAATTTTTCTTGCATATGACCTACACTTTTTGCTAATGTCTGAATGTTTTGATTCAGCCTTGCATTTTCATTTTGCACATTATTCAAATCGTTTTGCAACCAGTTTATTTTCTCATGACTTTGTCGCAACATATTCATAAAAACATTGTTTAAACTCATAAAAACATCTCCTAATTTTTTTTATTGAAAGTCAAAATGCAAAAGCAAATTAACTTTCGATTTTTAGACTATATTACTTTTTTTTGTTTGTCAAGTGTTTTCCAAAATTTTTTTTCATAAAAAAAGATTGAGACGAAAATCTCAATCTTTTTTTACTTCAAATTCATTTTTAACTTTATTTTTAGCTCAAAATTTTTTCTCCGATTTTATAAACATCTCCAGCTCCAACCGTTAAAACTAAATCATCTTTCCCAATATTTCTTTTCAAAAAATCACTTGCTTTATTAAACGACTCAAAATAAATTGCATTGCCTTCAATTTTATTTATTTCATCAACCAAATCTTTAATACTTATTCCAAAAATATTTTTTTCGCGCGCCGAATATATATCAACTAAAATCACATTTTCACATTTACTTAAAATCTCCGCAAACTCATTAAAAAACTTTTTTGTCCGCGAATAAGTATGCGATTGAAAAACTAAATATAAATTATTATGCTTTATCTTTTTTGCCATTAAAACTAATTCTTTTAATTCATTTGGATGATGCGCATAATCATCAAAAATTTTTGCTCCGTTATAAATGCCTTTAAATTCAAATCTTCTTTCCACACCGCTAAAATTTTCCAACGCCTTTTTTATTACATCAAAATCTATTTTTAATTTCTCAGCTACTCCAATCGCACTCAACGCATTTAAAATATTATAATAACCCGGAACTTTTAATTTAATATCTTTTATTACCAAATTATTTTTTACAGCCGAAAATTTTGCGCACTGATTATCATTCCAAATTATATTTTCTGCATGCCAAACATCTTTTTCATCTTCTCCAAAAAAATTTTTTTCTCTATTAATATCTTTAACCAAATCTTTATTTTTATTATTTATTACAATCAAACCATCTCTTTTCACATTCAAAGCAAATTTTTTAAACGATTCTTTTAGCATATTAAAATCTTTAAAATAATCCACATGATCCCAATCAATATTATTTATTACTCCAATAAACGGCTCAAAATTCAAAAAGCTATCACAATATTCACACGCTTCAATTACAAAATAATCGCTTTTTCCCATTACAAAATTTTTTTCTTCTAAAAAATTTAAAACGCCGCCCAAAAAAACCGTTGGATTTTTTTTTGCTTCGATTAAAATTTGCGAAATCATTGCTGTCACTGTTGTCTTTCCGTGACTTCCTGAAACCGCTACAGAATATTTATATCTTTGCATTATTAAACCTAAAACTTCTGCTCGTGAAATAATTTTTATATTTAATTCTTTTGCTCGAACCAATTCTTCATTATCTTCATGAATAGCCGCCGTATAAATAATTAAATCTATATCGTGCGTTATATTTTTTTTATCATGACCAATATTTACTTTTATATTTTCTTTTCTCAAATCATTTATAACTTCACTCATATCTCTATCCGAACCGCTTACATTAAATCCCATCAAACAAAAATATTTTGCGATCGAACTCATACTTATTCCACCAATTCCAATCATATAAATATTTTTATACTTATCTAGCTCAAACATAAATTTTCTCCTTTTAATTATTATTTATATTTACAGGTGCCAATTTTAACGATTCAAACGTATTTAATAAATTTAATTTCCCATATCCCCATTGATTATTCGGATAATTAAATCCTGATTGCTGAACACAACCTTGAATTAAATAACTCCATGCCATAATCGTATTCATCGAAGGCAAATTAGATTTAACTATTCCCCATTCTAATAATAATGCTGCAGCTCCCGTTGCAATCGCACAAGAAACACTCGTCCCTGACATAATTTTTTCTCCGTCAAAAACATTTACACCCGGTGCAACAAATGCCGGTGCAGTTTTATAAATTTGTTTTGGCCCACGACTTCCAGAAATATATAAATTATTATTGCTCGTATCATATGCTCCAACAGAAATAATTCCTGAGGCTGTCGCAGGCGATGTAATCGTTGCTTCAGAACTGGCATCTAAAAAAAAAGTATCTTGATCAATTAATCCTGTTACTGGCAACCAAGCATAATACATCCCATCAGAAATTATATCCCCATATAAAATTATTTTCCAAATTCCAGCTGTTGGATTAATAAATTTTATAAATGCCTGCTGACTAATTTCACTGTTTTTAAAAGATTCATAGCCAATTCCTATAAAAGTATTTTCTAAACCTAACTTAATAGTTATATAAAAATTATTTCTTGCCGGGATTCTATCAACATATTCTCCTGTTGGAGAAATTACAGACAACGAAATTTTATTCGGTGGAAAATTCCAGACTTGCAATAAAAATCCTTTATTATTCTCCCCAACATTTATTTCTATTTCTTCTTTGTCTCCAGTATTTAATAATTTTCCTTGAACATGATGCGCTGCGTTTCCTTCGTTTCCACTTGCAATACATAAAACAATTCCTTTTTGCTTTGCAATTCCGGTTATATATTCTTCAAAAATTGACTCACCAAAATGTGATCCGTCATTTGTTCCTAATCCAATACAAATTGCAATCGGTCGTTCAAGTTCTACTGATTTTCTATATAAATATTCTATTCCAGTCAAAACATCTGAAGCTTGATAGGCAATCGCATCTTCACTTATTAATTTTTCTCGCCGAATATTATTTTTTGCCGGCTTTAATTTTACAATTATTAAATCAGAATCTGGAGCCGCTCCAATATTTTCACCTGACTCACGACTTGCAGCAATCGAAGCTAAAAAAGTTCCGTGCCCAATTTCATCTCGATGTGGCACAATTTCAAATGGATTTTCTGATTTTAAAGCATTATTTATTTCTTGATTATTAAATTCTGTGCCATAACAAAAATCTTTTGGCGGATTTCCTTGAATTGTCTGATCCCAAATATAAATTATTTTGCTCGTGTCATCCTCATATATAAAATTTTTTTTCGTGTAATCTATTCCTGTGTCAATAAAACCAATTAAAACTCCTGAACCTCTTAAATTTAAATAATTATTTTGCACAGCAGTAATTCCTGCGGCGTCTAAATTTTTTCTGTCAAGTAACGCTAAAATTTCCGGCCACTCAGCAATTATCTTTGGATAAACATTACTCAAAAAATCATTTATTTTCTCAACGGGAATATTTATTATCACATAAGAATTAAATAACACAGCACAACTTTTTATATACGAAGATTTTTTTAATAAATCGCCTACATAATCATTATATTTTATAATCATTTCAAAATAATCTTCTGACAGTACAGGATTTTCTTCTTGATTTTCATTATTATTTTGCGTCACAAAAATATTTTTTCCTGTGTCAAATTTATTTTTTTGCAACTCATCAAAAGTTTGTTCCAAACATAAACTTCCATATCCCCAAATATTATTTGGATAAACAATATTATTTTTACGTTTGGCTCCTAATCTTAAATATGCTTTTATTTTTTGCCCATATAAATAAACATCATTTTTATTTATTATTCCCCATTCCATCATCAAAGCCACAGAACCAGTTACAAATGGTGCAGCTAAACTCGTTCCAGAATTTTTTTCCAAATCTCCAAAAGAATTTAAAACTAATATATCAACAGCCGGCGCAACTAAATCTGGTTTTATTAAATTATTTCGTGTATATCCACGACCGGAAAAATTTGCGCTCGAATTTAAATTAAAATCATATCCCCCAACACTAATTACATTTTCTGCTGTCGATGGCAAAGTCAAAGTTATATCTAAACTTGGATTTAAAAATCTTGTTTGCGAAGTTACAACTTCATTTATTGGCAACCAAATATTAAATTCTCCGTCAACAATTTTTTCGCCATAAATTTTTATAACCCAATCGCCTTCAGATAAATTTTTATTTCTATCTAAACTTACAAACTGAAAATAAATTTCCTGATCAAAATCATATGGCGTTGGCTCACCATAAAAAATATAAATTTTAATATTATCCAGCAAAAATTCTTTTTGACTCAGATTAATTATTTTTCCTGTTGTAATTCCATTCGGCGCAATTATTTCTATAAAAAATTTATCGACAAAAGATTTCCAAAGCGTTAAAAACAACGCATTTATTCCACCGCTTACTAAAAATTCAACGTCAATAAATTCTCCCTGTTTAATTTTATTTTTATAATGATGCCCACTAATTCCTTCGTTTCCTGTTGCAACTACAATCGAATTTATATTTTCTTGTGCAACTTGATTTATATATGACTCAAATAAACTTTTTCCATCGTGCGCACCATTATTTGTTCCAAAACTTATGTTTATCACAATTGGTTTTTTTAATTTTTTTGCTTTGTCACAGCAATATTTTATCCCTCGCATTAATTGCGTCGTTAACGCGCGTTTATTATTTAATTTCACGATTATTAAATTTGCTTCAGGAGCAACACCGATTACATTTTCATTTGTTTTTCCATTTCCACAAGCAATATTTGCAATAAAAGTTCCGTGCCCATCAAAATCATTACTTTTAAAATCCAAATCATTTTTTATAATAAAATCCAAATCTTCACGCGAATATTCAAATCCATTTATAAAACCGTCCGGAATTTTATTTTTATCTTCAGTTTCAATAGTTTGATCCAAATAAAATAAAACTCTGCTCGAATTATTATCATCAATAAAATCTTTAAGCTTTATATTTAAACCGGTGTCAATTATTCCAACCAAAACATTTTTTCCCGTCAAACCTAAATTATTTTTTACAGGCGAAATACAAGAAGAAAGCATCGCGCCCCGATCAACTATCCCTAAAAGTTTTGCCTGCTCTATATATTCTATTTCGTTAAAATCTATCAAAGTTTTTATTTTTTCTCGTGGCGCCAAAACAATCGCATAACTATCATCTAAAATTTCCGCTTTTATCTCTAAATCTTCAATTATTTTTTTTATATCGCCACTGTATTTTATTATGAATTCCCATTCGTCAGTATTTTTATCAAATCCTGCATCAATTTCAGTGTCAATAAAATTTTCCTTTGGCATATTTAAAATATCTGTGAATGGCGACGAAATTTTTTTTCCGCTGTCCATATTTTTTCCCCCAAAAAAATTTCTCACATAAAAAAATATGCTAAAGAATTTTGTCCACGTGAAAAAAACTTATCGAAAATGGATTTTAAATTCATAAGCGATAAAAAAATTGATTTGCGAAACAAAGAACTTATAAAAAAATTTGATTCACCTCTTGACAAATAAAAAATTTTGTTTTAAAATAAAAATCAGGGAGAGTAAAAAAGACGTCGAGTAAAAAAGACGTTATTTTTTTTATAAAAAAGGAGAAATTAAAAGTGGAAAAAATAAAAGTAAGTCAGGAAATTACCGTGTATATAAAAACTTTGAATGCGAAATTAATTTCAATAAAAATAAAACCTAATGCTACGTTCAAACAGTTTTTGAAACAAGCAATACAATATAAAGAACTATCTGAAGTTCATCATTGTAAGTTTTGTTTCAAGCGTAAATATTTATTGAATACAGGACTAGATTTATCATTAAGTGAGCACAAAATTAAAAATGATTCGACTATACACATGCAGTTAGCTCAACAAACTAGTGACAAATCTACAATATGGAACTTGAAAAATCTTGAAGATCAACCAGTTGACAATGATATTACTTTGAGCATTTGGGACTTTGGTAATGGGAAGGAAGTTACGAAATTAAGTGTTAAAAAAACTACAACTATGCGAGACATAAAAAAACAACTCCAGCAAAAATATAATTTGAGTGATGAACGGATAAATGAACTTTATTTATCCTATAGTAGCTACAATATGTTTTATGATTTGGATTTAACGGTTGAGCAAGTTTGTGATAGAGAAGGTTCTAGCAAAGATATTGAGAAGCGTGAAGTTAGAGCATGTACCAACGGCTTTGATTTTAATTTAAAAACAAGTGAAAAAAAAATTGAAGTTGAGCAAGTTTGTGATAGAGAAGGTTTTAGCAAAGATATTGAGAAGCGTGAAGTTAGAGCATGTACCAACGGCTTTGATTTTAATTTAAAAACAAGTGAAAAAAAAATTGAAATTGATAATAAATCAGAAGGCGACAATAAGAATGATAGAAATAAACATGGCATAAAGGTAAATTGGAAATTGATAATACTGATAATACTTGGATTGTTATTTTTTATTGGCGCAGTATTAGCGTGGTATTTAGAGGCATCTTGTTTTTTGATTGGTGGTTTGGCTATTGCAGGAATAGTCTTTTTTTGTTTGAGTTTTGTGATGTGGCTAAAATTAAAATCTTGGGTCGGATGTATCAAGATTGGTGTTTCGAAAAGAACAGAAGAAAATAGAGCCCCTTTATCTAAATCAAAATTAAAATCACCAGTTGTAAGCAATGATGAATTAAGTTTTGACAATCGAGATATTTAAATTTAAAATTGATGTGTAGATCGTTATAATTTTTTATGGTTAGATATTTTACTTGGGGGGAGGTAAAAATGAACAAAGGACAAAAACTTGGAATATATGTGAAAAACGATAAGGACAAAATCGTAGTTATTTCAGTAAATGAGAATGATTCAATCGCAACTTTAAAAGCAACGGTAAAACAAGAATTGGGTATTGGAGACGATAAGAATATTGAAATAGCTTTTAATGGGGACATTTTAGAAAATGAAGATGAAGAAACATCATCGCCTTACAAA
>CAMKTI010000065.1 GCA_946415665.1 uncultured Clostridia bacterium | reverse complement strand
CCTGCGACCTTTCGGTCCGGAGCCGAACGCTCTATCCGCTGAGCTAAGAGTGCACCCTTTTATTCTAGCAAAAAAATTTCATACATAAAAGCAAGATAAATAAATTTTTTCTTGACAAATAATTTTATATTTGTTAAAATTATTATTGGACTGATCGTTGCCTTTTGTTTTACAGTTATATATGGGAGTGGTGATTTTTGTGAAAGAAAACAACAACAATGGTATGGATACAAGTAGTTATGTTATAAATACGAGTAAAGAAAATAACAATAATGATATAAATGCAAATTTGGATCACGAGAAAGATAATACAATTATTAGCATGCCAATCAAGAATAACGATAAAGTTGGTTTTTTCGGAGACATTGATACTTTTCTGGAATTGAAGAAAAAGCAGATCGGATCTATTTTAACAAAGCCGTTAAGTGAGTTGTTTGAAAAAGAACATGAGATTAACGGCAAGACTTCTACACTAAACGTAACTTATAAAAAAAGCCAAAACAATAATGATAAGGTGTATAAAAAAACTAACGCTAAAAACAATTCCGAAGTAAACATAGTTGATATATTCTTACCCGTCGTTTTGGATGAAAATATAGAACAAAGTATTGAAGAATGTGAAAATTATAATAAAATGATGTGGAAGAAATATTTGAATACTATTACTGATCAAGATAGATGCAGTCCAGTGTATAAAAAATACGAAAGAAATTTTGGCTCTCACAATTACCAAGCAGAAAATTTTAAGTATCAATGCGAATTTTATAACAAATTGATAGATAAATTTATAGATGAGCGTCATTTGATGCCGCCTGAAAAAAAGCGTGCAGCATCGATATTTTTTTATACACTTGCGGTACTTGCCATTATTTGGTTTTTTCTTTGCATCTTTGTTCCTGGCTTATCAATTTCGCTTATTGTTCAATTTGGTGCTTTGTTTGAAATTACCACAGAAATTGCTTTTAAAATTATGTGTGCTACTTATTGTTTTGCTCCAATAACCGCGGTGATTTTTTTTAAATTAGGAAGATATATCTCTTGGAAACAAAATGATTATGAAGAAGGTACAAACCTTGAATTGTATAGCAAGTATAACGAAAAACTTAAACAGTATAAAATTGGACGTGCTGATTTGACTGGCGAACAATGTAAAATCGGAGAATGTGAATACAATTATACTAAAACAAAGGCTCAGAATTGTCCTTTGTTTAAATACTATCATCAACAAGTGCAGAAAGAGGATAAAAATAAAAAAAAGTGTTTGGTATGGGAACTTAAATCTAACACAAAAACACCTCTTGAACTTTTACTAAAACTTAAAAAAGCTTATGAAATCCCGGAACAATTTAAAAACACAGAATCAAAAGCGTTCGGTGTAAAATCAAAATAAAATTCAGATTTATTACCATAATCATCGCTGGTAAAACTAGTTTGGTTGAATGGAACTTTTAAAAAAAAAGAATTAAGATTAATCCCGAAATTAATATTTGATATAGGAGGAAATAAATTTTGTCGCGACAAAACAGAATCAGAAATTTTTGTATAATAGCGCATATTGATCATGGAAAATCTACGCTTGCAGATAAGTTAATTCAAAATTCGGGATTATTATCGCAGAGAGAAATGCATGAGCAAATCCTAGATAATATGGATTTGGAGCGCGAACGTGGAATCACTATCAAGGCGCAAGCTGTGAGATTAAACTATGAAGATTATATTTTAAATTTAATTGATACGCCGGGTCATGTTGATTTTAATTATGAAGTTTCAAGAAGTTTGGCAGCATGTGAAGGTGCGATTTTAGTTGTTGATGCCGCACAAGGTGTTGAAGCGCAAACGATTGCAAATGTTTATTTGGCACTTGATAATAATTTAGAAATCATACCTGTGATAAATAAAATAGATTTACCGAGCGCTGAGCCAGAAAAAGTTAAAAATGAAATCGAAAATATAATTGGGATTGACGCGTCGGATGCACCGTTAATTTCTGCAAAAGAAAATATAAATATAGATCAGGTTTTTCAGGCAATTATAAATAAAATTTCGGAGCCGAAAGGTGATAATAAAAAGCCGTTAAAAGCATTAGTTTTTGATTCGATTTATGATTTATATCGCGGAGTGATTATTTTTATAAGAGTTTTTGACGGAGAAATAAGAAATAAATCTAAGATAAAATTTATGGCGACACAAAAATATTTTGATGTCGTTGAAGTTGGATATTTTTCACCGGGAAAATTTGTTCCGTGTGAAAAATTAGAAGCAGGCGACGTCGGATATTTTGTTGCGAATATAAAAAATGTTAGAGATACACAAATTGGAGATACTGTGACGGATTTTTATAATCCAACAGAAATTGCTTTGCCAGGCTATAAAAAAGTTACGCCAATGGTTTATTGTGGAGTTTATCCGTCGGATGGAGCAAATTATAATAATTTAAAAGATGCGCTCGAAAAATTAAGTTTGAATGATGCGTCATTAAGTTTTGAGCCGGAAACTTCGCAAGCACTTGGATTTGGTTTTCGGTGCGGATTTTTAGGTTTGTTGCATTTAGAGATTATTCAGGAAAGATTGGAACGAGAATATGATTTAGATTTAATTTTGACTGCGCCAAGTGTGATTTATAAAATTTATTTGACTGATGGAAGTGTAATTGATTTATCTAATCCGTGTGATATGCCTGATTTGGCAAGAATTTTAAAAATAGAAGAGCCAATAATAAAAGCAGAAATAATGTTGCCAAAGTATTATATCGGGAGTATTATGGAGCTGTGCCAAAAGCGTCGTGGTGTTTATATCGAAATGGTTTATTTAGATGAATCGCGTGTGAGAATTATTTATGAATTGCCGCTAAATGAAGTAATATATGATTTTTTTGATATTTTGAAATCAAAAAGCAGAGGTTATGCTTCGTTTGATTATGATATAATTGGCTATAAAGAATCTGATTTGGTTAAGCTGGATATTTTGATTAATCATGAATTAGTAGATTCTTTATCGTTTATCGTTCATAGAAGCAGTGCAGAAGCTCGTGGTAGAAAAATGGCCGAGAAATTAAAAAAAGAAATTCCCAGACAGTTATTTGAAATTCCGATTCAGGCAAGTATTGGAAATAAAATAATTGCACGTGAAAATATTAGTGCTATGCGAAAAGATGTTTTGGCCAAATGTTATGGTGGAGATATTTCTAGAAAGCGGAAGCTTTTGGAAAAACAGAGAGTTGGGAAAAAACGTATGCGGATGCTTGGAAATGTTGAGATTCCACAAAAAGCATTTATGAGCGTGTTAAAATTAGATGATGACAATGATAATAATAATTAGAAAAAAATTATGGGGGACGAGTAAATTTATCTAGTATTTTTTGTTCTGTATTTTATTTTTTTGAATTTTTGTTTGGAGGAGTTTATTTTGAGTAATTTATTTATTTGTCTTGAAAGTGTTTATATTGTTTTATGTTTGTTGTTGATAGTAGTTATTATTTTGCAGAAAAAGCAGAGTTCAGGGCTTGGAAATTTGGCTGGCATGCGAAAAACTTATTGGGATAAGAATAAAAAAAATAGCGCAGAAGGAAAACTTGAGAGGCTGACTAAATTTTTTGCAGGTTTGTATTTTATTTTTACGGTTTTGATTTGTTGTATTAAATAAATGGTGGATTTGTAAACATTATTTTTTGGGATGTGGTTTTTATTAAAAGTGATATAGAAATAGCGCGCGAAGCAAATATTTTGCATATAAATAAAATTGCGGAAAAATTAGGGATTGCAGAAGATAATCTTGAGTATTATGGAAAATATAAAGCTAAGTTAGATTTTGATTTGATTAAAAAATTAGAAAATAAGAGTGATGGAAAATTAATTTTAGTAACATGTATAAATCCAACGCCGGCAGGAGAAGGAAAAACAACTGTGAGTATTGGGTTAGGAGATGCATTAAATAGATTAAATAAGAAAACTGTTTTGGCGTTGAGGGAGCCGTCGATGGGTCCAGTTTTTGGAATAAAAGGTGGAGCCGCAGGCGGTGGATATTCACAAGTGATTCCGATGGAAGATATTAATTTGCATTTTACTGGAGATATTCATGCTGTTACAGCGGCGAATAATTTAATAGCAGCGTTGCTTGACAATCATATTAATCAGGGGAATAATTTAAATATAGATGTCAGAAGAATTTTATGGAAAAGATGTTTAGACTTGAATGACAGGCAGTTAAGATTTATAATAAATGGGCTCGGTGGAAAAATAAATGGTACGCCGAGAGAAGATAGTTTTGAAATAAGTGTTGCTTCGGAAATAATGGCGATTTTATGTTTAGCTAGGGATTTAATGGATTTAAAAGAGAGATTAGGCAAAATAATTTTGGGCTATGATTATGATGGCAATTTTGTAAGGCTAAAAGATTTAAAATCGCATGGAGCAATAACGGTTGTTTTAAAAGATGCGTTAAAACCGAATTTGGTTCAAACATTAGAAAATAATCCAGTGATTATACATGGTGGACCGTTTGCAAATATTGCGCACGGATGTAATAGTTTAATCGCGACAAAATTAGCTTTAAAACTCGGAGATTATGTTGTAACGGAAGCGGGATTTGGCGCTGATCTTGGGGCAGAAAAGTTTTTGGATATAAAATGTCGTGAAGGAAATTTAAAACCGGATGCTGTTGTTATTGTAGTTAGTATACGTGCACTAAAATCTCATGGCGGAGTAAAAAAAGAAGATTTTGATAAAGAAAATTTTGAGGCAATTGATTTAGGTTTAAATAATTTATATAAGCATATTGAAAATATAACTCGGTGTTATAAATTAAAAGCGATTGTTGCGATAAATAAATTTTTAAATGATAAAGATATTGAGCTGGAATATGTAAAAAAGAAATGTGAAGAATTTGGTGTAAAAGCAGAAATAAGCGAAGGATTTGAAAAAGGTGGAGCTGGCACAGAAAATTTAGCGAGAAGTTTAATTAATTTGCTTGAAAATGAAAAAGAAAATGAGTTTAGATTTTTGTATGAGAGAAATATTGATATAAAAGAAAAGATAGGATTAATAGCAAAAAATATTTATGGCGCAGACGGCGTAAATTATTCGCAAAAAGCTTTAAATGAGCTTGAAAATATAAAAAAATTTGGTTTGAGTAATTTATTAGTTTGTATTGCGAAGACACAATATTCTTTGTCGGATGATGCGAAAAAAATTGGTCGGCCGAAAGGTTTTAAGATTTTAATAAATGATATAAAAGTTTGTGCAGGTGCAGGATTTATTGTTGCGCGTGCAGGAAATATAATGACGATGCCGGGATTGCCAAAAAATCCAGCGGCGGAAAATATTGATATCGACGAAAACGGAGTAATTATAGGATTGTTTTGAAAAAAATTTGTTTGGAGAAAAATATGTTTATAGATAAAGTAAAAATTTATGTGCAATCGGGTCGCGGTGGCTCCGGTTGCATTTCTTTTAGACGCGAAAAATATATTCCAAATGGTGGACCAGACGGAGGAGATGGTGGCCGTGGTGGAGATATAATTTTTTTAGCTGAAAAAAATATTAATTCGCTTGTTGATTTTAGATATAAAAAAAAATTTATTGCTGAATCAGGGGAAAACGGCGCAAAAAAGAATTGCTCGGGAAAAGATGGAAAAGATATGATAATAAAAGTTCCGGTGGGGACGGTTGTGAGAGAATTTAAAAGCAAAAAAATTATTGCTGATATGTATTACGCTGGGCAAAAAAAAATAATTGCGCGAGGTGGACGAGGCGGAAAAGGAAATCAGCATTATGCAACTTCGAGAAGACAGGCGCCGAGATATGCTGAACCCGGTGGTGAAGCAAAAGAATTGGATTTGATTTTGGAATTAAAATTAATTGCTGATGTTGGTTTAATTGGTTTGCCTAATGCGGGAAAATCAAGTTTATTGGCGGCGATGACAAATGCTAAACCCAAAATTGCTAATTATAAATTTACGACGTTGAGTCCGAATTTAGGCGTAGTAAAAAATAAATTTTTGGATTTTATTATCGCGGATATCCCGGGTTTAATTGAAGGGGCAAGTTCGGGTTTGGGTTTAGGGCATGAATTTTTAAGACATGTTGAGCGGACAAAAATTTTATTACATGTGGTTGATCTTGCATGTTTGGATGGCGAAAATGTTGTTGAGAATATAAAAAAAATTAATAATGAGTTGTTTTTGTATAAAAAAGATTTGATGAGGAAAAGGCAAATTGTTGTCGGAAATAAATTGGATTTGGTTGATGAAAATGATTTGGATGAGCTGAAAAATTTTTGTAAAGAAAAGAATTATGATTTGTTTTTGGTTTCGGCTGTAATGCGAAAAGGCTTGGATGAGTTAATAAATTTTGTGAGTAGAATTTTGGGGCAAGAAAATAATGATATTTTTGTTTTTGAAGAGGATTATTTTGAGGAAGAAAAAAGTGAGACAGAAAGATTTGTATTAAAAAAAATTAGTGATGGATATTATGAAGTTAGTGGCAAGGCAATAGAAAAAATGATGGGCTATAATAATTTTGAAACTGAGAGCGGATTCGATTTTTTTCAGAAGTATATGTGTGAAAATAATATAATTAGCGAGTTAAAAAAAATTGGTTTGAAAGAAGGCGATACGGTTAAAATTTTGGATTATGAGTTTGAGTATATTGAGTGAGAAGAGATTTTTTTTGGGTTAAATAAAAAAAATAAAACTGTGATTTAAATCGCAGTTTTTTTTTATTGGTTGAAAAATATATTTGGACTTAAAAAATAAAATAAAATACTTGACACGAAATTTTATTAATTTTATAATGTGAATGTGTTAGTTTTAGGTGTTTAAATTTTGTTGGGTTTAAATGTTTATGTGTTTTAAGATTTTGTTTATAAAATATTGTTTTAGTTAGTAAAAAAATTAATATACAGCAGGTGGTAATTATGACCGAATTACAAATCTTACACGGAGAAGCAATAAATTTAGAAACGGAAAAAAAAACCGAACATGAAGAAAAAGAATCGTGTTGTTGTTTGTTTTTAGGAAAAATAAAAAATTTCTGGGATTGGTTTTATTCAGGACGGATTAGAGTTTCTATTGATTTATTTCTTTTAATGTGGGAAAAGTTGACATTTTTTTATAACTGCGTTGATCTTTTAGCGATGATAGTCGGAGGTGCGATAAAATTTTTAGTACCTTCTGCTGTACATGACTTTGTTTTATCACTGGCTATTCCTGCTATGGAGATATTTATATTTCTCAGGTTCATTCTTCCAGCGTTAGTAGTTTTATTTTATTTTGTTAAATGGGTTAGTCTTATTCCGAGGCGACAAAAGATTAAGCAACAAATCGAAAAAGATGATGCTGCGTATGAAATTTCCTTAAGAAATATATACAAACATGGTTTTTTTTTGGGATACGGAATAAAATTTGTTTGGCAGAATTTTAAAGGCAGACTGTTTGATTTTGTTGTCACAAGTATGTTTTTGCTATTCATGAATTTATCAGGAACATGGTTTGTATTGTATTGCATATTTGTAATTTGGGGAGCAATCGGAATCATAAAAAGCATAATTGTTGCCCGCTATGATTATTGCTGTCTAGTTAATAATAAATTTAAATCAGAATGTAGTAAATTTATGAAGAGTACTGTTGAATACGCGAGATATAAACATGGTCAATATTTTGCGAATTATGACGACAAACCAAAACAAAAAACTATTGACAATGAGAATAAAGAAAAATGAGTAAATAAGTAATGTTGTGCGTCGTGACGCATTACTTATCATTTAGTTTTAAACCTTTATTTCATATTTACTAAATTGGATTTATACATAACTTTGTATTTTTAATAAAAACAACTTTGACCTATAAATTCTCGCAAAATTGAATTTGGAGGAATATATTCGGTATTCATTGTCAAAAACGGATTTAATAGTCTTATTAATCTATTTGCTTCACAATATTCTGGTTCGAAGTTTTTAATATCAAATAATAATGGCAAAGCAAATTGTTTTAATATCGCAACTTCATAAACCAAGGCAGAATTAAAAAATGTATCAGCCTCTTCTTGATATGGAAAAATATAATTTTTTTCCCCATTTATAACTTTGCTCCAAAGTTGAATTGTTTGGCGAGCACCGAATCCACGAAATTTATTATCTCTGACAATTCTTCTTAGCATTCTTGTATCAGTTGTTGAAAATCGATTGTGGTCATCAATGTTTAATTGCGTTAATGCGCTAACAAAAATTTTAAATTTAAATTCCCTGTTTATTTTATTAGTCAAAGTTTCGTTAAGCCCATGAATTCCTTCCAAAATTAATATATCTTCAGTGTCAAGTTTTATTATTCTGCCGCTTTTTTCTCTTTTTCCTGATACAAAATTAAATCTTGGCAATTCTATTTTTTCTCCGTTTAAAAGTTTTGCTAGGTCATAATTTAATTTTTTTATATCAATAACTTCAAGTTTTTCCAAATCCTGCTCGCCATTTTCATCAAACGGCAATTTATCCCGATCTAAAAAATAATCGTCAAGCGAAATTAAAATTGGTTTCATGCCATTAACTCGCAATTGCAAAGATAATCTATGTGAAAAAGTTGTTTTTCCAGACGAACTTGGTCCACCAATTAAAATTATTTTTTTATTATGCTTACATATTTCGTTTGCGATTTTGACAATTTTATTTTCGTGTAATGCCTCACATAAATAAATTAATTCGCGCGATTTATTTTCACAAATAGAATTATTTAACGAAGTCAAAGTTTGCAAATTTAAAATTTTTAGCCACTGCGAATACTCTAAAAAAACCTGTGATATTTTTTCGTTTGGCGGGATTTTTTTTAATTTATAAGCATCTCCAAACGAAGGAAATTGCAAAACAAATCCGTTTAATTTCATATGCAAATCAAAAGTTTTTATATAGCTTAAACTATATAACATCGGACTGTAATAATAATCATAATAAAAATCTAGTTTATATAAACTCAAATTTGAATTGCGATTAAAATGCAATCTTATATCATCGTTGCGAAATTCTTTTGTCAAGCTCAAAATTTTTTCTTTGGGCAAAGATAATTTTTCTATTAGAAAATTTTTTTCTATAGCCTCATGCATTTTATTTTTTATTTTATTTAATAAATCCGGCGTAATAACTGTTTGATCTATTTCACAATAATAATTTTTATTAATCGAATGTTTTATAAATGTGCGTGTTTTCTTGCCGCACAGAGATTTTATTGCGTAAACCAACAAAAAAATTACGCTCCGTTGATAAGCACGAAAAGCATTTTTATCGTTTATATCCAAAAATTCTATTTTATAATTGCTGTCTTTATAAATTATTTCGCTCAAATCTTTTAGCTTATTATTTACTTTCGCCAAAATAATTTCATGTTCAAACTGATTTTCATAATCATGACTTAATTCCCAAAGCGTTATATTTTTTTCGAGCTGAATTTTTTTCCCCATAATCTCAATCATATTTATCCTCCAAATATTTTTTTTTAAAATTTAATCCATAGACTGGAAATATGTCAAGCTTTATAAAAACAAGAAATTTTAATTTCGCAAATTCAAGATAACAAGCATTTATTTTTTTACTTTTAGGTAGCGTTCGTATAAAATA
>CAMKTI010000064.1 GCA_946415665.1 uncultured Clostridia bacterium | reverse complement strand
TTCATGCAGAAGTTAATTATCAAAAAAAATCTTTTACGATTATGATGCCGCCACCAAATATAACAGGGAATTTACATATGGGTCATGCGCTCGATTGTACAATTCAGGATATTATTGCGAGATTTAAAAGAATGCAGGGATTTAATGTTTTGTGGTTGCCTGGAACAGATCATGCAAGTATTTCGACTGAAGTAAGATTAATGAAAAAATTAAATGCCAATGGAATACAGAAAAAAGATTTGACGCGTGAAAAATTTTTGGAGCATGCATTAAATTGGAAAGATGAATATCAAAATAATATTATTAATCAAATAAAAAGGTTAGGTTGTTCGTGTGATTGGGAAAGATTAAGTTTTACGATGGATGAAAAAATTACGCGTGCGGTTTATTGCGTTTTTGTAAATTTGTATAAAAAAAATTATATATATAAAGGTGAAAAACTTATTAATTGGTGTTCGAAATGTAAAACAGTTATTTCGGATGCGGAAGTTGAGCATAAAGATTGTGACGGTTTTTTGTGGCATTTAAAATATAAAATAAAAGATAGCGATGAATTTTTAGAGTTTGCTACGACACGTCCGGAAACTTTATTAGGTGATACAGCAATCGCAGTTAATCCAAATGATGAAAGATATAAAAATTTGGTTGGGAAATTTGTTACGGTGCCGTTTGTAAATCGTGAAATAAAAATTATTAGCGATGAATATGTGGATATGGATTACGGAACAGGAGTTGTAAAAATTACGCCGGCACATGATTTTAATGATTATGAAATTGGCAAAAGGCATAATTTAAAATTTATAAGTGTTTTTGATGATGATGGGAAATTAAATGAAAATGCGGGAGAATTTTGTGGATTAGGGCAAAAAGAAGCCCGTAAAAAAATTTTGGACGAGATGAAAAAACTTGGCTTATTTGTTAAAGAAGAGAAAATTAATCACGCTGTTGGATTTCATGATAGGTGTAAAAATATAATCGAGCCAATGTTAAAACCGCAATGGTTTGTAAAAATGGAAGAATTAGTTAAGCCGGCGATAAAAGTTTTTAAAGATAAAGAATTAAAATTTTGGCCGGATAGATTTGGAAAGATTTATTTGCAGTGGCTGGAAAATTTAAATGATTGGTGTATTTCAAGGCAATTGTGGTGGGGACATAGAATTCCTGCGTATTATTGTAAAAATTGTGGGCATTTAATGGTAAGCGAAGAAAAAATAAATGTTTGTGAGAAATGTAAATCGGAAAATATTTTTCAGGATGAAGATGTTTTAGATACTTGGTTTAGTTCTGCCTTGTGGCCATTTGCAACGCTTGGCTGGCCGGAAAAAACTCAGGATTTGGATTATTTTTATCCGACGGATGTTTTAGTTACGAGTTATGACATAATTTTTTTCTGGGTAATCAGAATGGTTTTTTCTGGTTTGGAGCATACAAAAAAAATTCCGTTTAAAGATGTTTTAATTCATGGATTAATTCGTGACGAACAAGGAAGAAAAATGAGTAAATCTTTAGATAATGGAATTGATCCGATTGAAGCGATAAATAAATATGGCGCAGATGTTTTAAGAATGAGTTTGATTTTGGGAAGTTCGCCGGGAAATGATTTAAGATTTTATTGGGATAAACTTGAGTCGAATAGAAATTTTGTAAATAAATTATGGAACGCTAGTAAGTTTTTAATTATGAATCTAGAAAAAATTGATTTGGAGTATAAAAATAAAAACTTGGATTTAGATTTTGAAAAGCTTGAGTTAGAAGACAAATGGATTTTAAAAAAGTTTAATAATTTGCTTAAAGAAGTTAATTATAATCTTGAAAATTATGAGCACGGGATTGCGCTTGATAAAATCATTGATTTTGTTTGGAATGAGTTTTGCGATTGGTATATTGAGTTTTGTAAAATAAAATTTGTTAATGAAAATAAAATTTATGGCTTTTATGTTTTGAGATTTGTTTTAATAAATTGTTTGAAGTTATTGCATGTGTTCATGCCGTTTGTAACAGAAAAATTATTTTTGAGTTTATATGGAAAAGAGAAAAGTATAATGATTTCGAGTTGGCCGGTTTATGATAAAAAATTTGAGTTTGATCTGGAAGAAAAAAATATTGAGTTTGTAAAAGTAGCGATAAAAAATGTAAGAAATGCGCGCGCACAAAAAAATATCCATCCGAGCAAAAAAACTAAAGCGTATGTAATTGGCGAAAATGAAAATTTAAAAAAGATTTTTATGATGTGCGAGAAAGATTTTTTGTTGTGCGGTATAGATAAATTAATTTTTGATAAAAAAGATTTTGATGGTGATAATAAAAATTATTTGCATGTTGTAATTTTTGATATGTTTTTTTATTTGCCATTGGATGATTTAATAAATTTAGATTTTGAAATTGAGAGGATCGAAAAAGAAAAATTAAGAATTAAAAATGAGATTGAGCGAGCAGAAAAAAAGTTGAGTAATGAGGAATTTATAAAAAATGCGCCAAAAAAAATTGTTGATTGTGAAAGAGAGAAATTGGCTGATTATAAAAAGATTTTTGATAAGATAATCGAACAAGAAAAAAATTTAAAAGGAGGTGAAAAAAATGGCTTATAAAATTAATGATGATTGTATTTCTTGTGGCGCGTGTGCAGAAGAATGTCCTCAAAAGTGTATTAAAGAGGGAGCGGATAAATATGTTATCAACAAAGAAGAATGTATAAATTGCGGAACATGTGCTGGCGTTTGTCCTGTTGGCGCACCAAACGAAGATAACGACGAAGAATAAATTTATTTCGTGAGAATAAGAAAAATAAAATCCCTGTCGGGATAAAAATCGACGGGGATTTTTTCATAGGCTATTAAATAATTTACCGAAAAATAAAATTCAAGTTTTTTCAACGAATAATTTTATTTAAGCAGATCTTGAACGGGAATGCTCTGCGCATTTGGCTTTTTCAAAACGCTACCATGTTTATGGTTTTCGTCCCAATCATAAAATTGCATCAAAGGTCTTTGTTTTTCTGCATCTTCGTTTGTCAAATTTTCGTTTGTATACAGTTCAAGCAAATCTCGATTTTTATAAATGGCCAAAGCACATAAAATTGTATGCTCAAAAAAACATTTTGAAAAATTGTGATGACCCTGTCCTTGTGCCGCAAAATTTAATTCCTTTGCTAAACCATAAAAAGTGCCAGACATATATTCAGCTTTACTCCACTCCACACCTGTCAATATCTCAAATAATACTTCTATATCCCCTCTCATAATTATTTCCGGATTTTCACTTATGTCTTCTATTTTTATTTGATCAAAATGCATCTTAATAATATTAAACGCATCCGTATCGCCTCTTACTCCAGTTCCATTTTCTTTAAACAAATTGGAACACATATCCTTGCTCTCATTGATTTTTTCTTTGTTTTCAACGCTTGTCAATAATCTTTGAACATATTTTTGTGTAATTTTCTTTCTCGCTTCTTTCTTATATGCCTCAAGCTCTTTGTTATTTTCCCACGTTGGAGTTGTTGAAGTGTTAGATATCGGTAGCGCCGCTTGGTCTGGGTTATATTGCGTATCATTTTTTAATGTATATATCCCTTGATTTGTATTCTCCAGGTGTGACTCGGATGTTTTCGCTCCCTCTATTACATTTCCTTTTGGCCTATCTTTTTCTTCTTTATTTTTCACCAATATAGACCCCGCAATAGCGATCAAGCCAACTACCACCACAATTAAAAAATATGACGAAACCCAACCAGCCAGCGATGCGCCAATTATCAGTAAAATAAATCCGCCTAAATAAACCCAAAATCTATACCTACAAATAAAATCTCTTATCTTGTTAAGCATTCTGACTACCTCACATTTTTAATATAAAAACTTCAGGCATAATTATATCTAAAAAAAATATTCCTGTCAATTAATTTTTTTATTTTAAGTTTATTTTTCGTTTGCATAAAAAAACCTTTGATTAAGCTTTGTGACAAAATATAATTTACCTAAAAATAAAATTTAAGTTTTTCTAACTAATAATTTTATTTAGACGGGCTTTGAATGGGTGTGCACATACTTGGTTCTTTCAAAACACTACCATGTTTATGCTCTTTGTCCCAATCATAAATGTGCATCAAAGGTCTTTGTTTCACCTCGTCTGAGTCTTTTAATTTATGAGATGATACTTGAAAAAAATCAGTTTTATAATAATTATCAATCCATTCCTGATTTTTATATAAAGCGCAAGCACTTAAAATACAATGTTCAACAAAACATTTCGAAATCTGATTTTCGCCGTTAGCCATAAACACTTCACTGAAATCAATATTTAAAATTCCGTGGACTCTTATACGGTATTCGTTGTCCCTGGCGTCATTGTAACTCTTAACATTTGTTAATACTTCAAATAGTACTTCTATATCCGCTCTTATCTTAATCTCAGAACAATCCTTTGAGTCTATGGATCCAAAGTATTTTTTAATAAGCTTGAACATTATCCTATCGCCTCTTTTAATATTCCCCATGTATTGAAAAAATCTAGAACACTTATCTTTGTCATTATTTTCTTTGTATTCATCCCATACTTTTTTAACATATTCTTGTGTAATTTTCTTTCTCGCTTCTTTCTTATATGCCTCAAGCTCTTTGTTATTTTCCCACGTTGGAGTTGTTGAAGTGTTAGATATCGGTAGCGCCGCTTGGTCTGGGTTATATTGCGTATCATTTTTTAATGTATATATCCCTTGATTTGTATTCTCCAGGTGTGACTCGGATGTTTTCGCTCCCTCTATTACATTTCCTTTTGGCCTATCTTTTTCTTCTTTATTTTTCACCAATATAGACCCCGCAATAGCGATCAAGCCAACTACCACCACAATTAAAAAATATGACGAAACCCAACCAGCCAGCGATGCGCCAATTATCAGTAAAATAAATCCGCCTAAATAAACCCAAAATCTATACCTACAAATAAAATCTCTTATCTTGTTAAGCATTCTGACTACCTCACATTTTTAATATAAAAACTTCAGGCATAATTATATCTAAAAAAAATATTCCTGTCAATTAATTTTTTTATTTTAAGTTTATTTTTTGCTGGCGTAAAAAAATTTTTGTGTAATATCTGAGCCATTATATAATTTGCATGTAAAATAAAGTTCGAGGGATTTTTTATGAAAACGGGAATTTATGTACATATACCATTTTGTCGGTCAAAATGTTTTTACTGCGATTTTTTATCTTTTGCGTGTAAAAAAAAAAATTCAGCTCAAGATTTTGATTTGTATCTCAAAAAATTATTGGGTGAGATAAATAATTGTGCCGAGTTAAAAAAAAGTTATATCGAAACAATTTTTTTTGGTGGGGGAACACCGAGTATTTTGCCGCACGAATTTATTTATAAAATTTTAGACGCGATATATAAAAATTCTCTCGGCACGACAAAAAAAAATCCGGAGATTACAATCGAATCCAATCCGGAAAGTTTAAATCAAGAAAAAATTTGTGCGTATAAATCTTATGGCATAAATAGAATTAGTATCGGTTTGCAAGCGATCCAAGATAAATTTTTAAAAAAAATTGGGCGCGCACATAATTTCAAAACTTTCGAACGAGTTTATGACATCGCAAAAAAATTTTTTAATAATATAAATATCGATTTAATATTTGCGTTACCGGATCAAAATTTATCTGATTGGGAAGAAAATTTAAGATACATAAAAAAAATTCAGCCCGAACATTTTTCCGCTTATAGTTTAATCATCGAAAAAGATACAAAGTTTTATTTTGCTAATCAAAAAAATAAATTAAATCTGCCGGACGAAAACCTTGAACGCCAAATGTATCACACGATCAAAAAAATTTTATGCGATTACAAACAATATGAAATTTCTAATTGGGCACGCGAAAAAAAATTCGAATGCAGACATAATAAAATTTATTGGCAATTAAAAAATTATCTTGGCTTTGGTCTTGGTGCACATTCTTTTTTTAATAATATGCGCTGGCATAATACAAATAATCTAAAAAAATATCTCACGCAAAATAATTTTCGTGAAGAAATTATCAAGTCCACAAGACAATCTCTAATCGAAGAATTTATTTTTCTTGGTTTGCGCTTAAATCAAGGCGTAAATAAAAATAAATTCAAAAAAAAATTTGGCTGCGAGATAAATAATATCTATCACAACCAAATTTCTCTTTTAACCAAACAAAAATTATTAGCCGAAAATAAAAATTTTATTTTTCTTACTAATTACGGACGAGATTTGGCAAATCATGTCATGTCAAATTTTATTTTATAAATTTTTTAGCTCTATCAAATCAATTTTGCGAAGCCAGCTTTTCTAAACTTTGTTTAATAATCTCAAGCATAAATTCTACAAAAACAGAACTATCTGACTTTTTATTGGCTATTCCAAGATTATAATAATATTCTTTTTGACGCAACTTAATCAATTCTTCGATTGGCAACCAAAAAAATAATTCTTTCCATTTCCCCAACAAAAGCGTGTGCCACATTCGACCCATTCGCCAGTTACCATCTTCAAACGGATGTATAAATTCAAACTCATAATGAAATATTGCACTTTTAATAAGCACATGTAATTCTGATTTTTTATACCAAGAAAATAAATTTTTAATATGATTTGGCACAAGATTAGCCGGCGGTGCCATATGAATTAAAATATTTCCATCAAATACACCAACTCCACTTGATCTAAATTTTCCATTTGTATTCACAAGCTCCTTCATCATTAATTTATGAGCTTTCAGTAAATCTTTAATATTCTCCGGATTTAACTTCAGCATTAATTCATATGCATCATACGCATTTTTTACTTCTTTAATTTCATTTGGATTTCCCAAAATACGCTTACCATCTAAAATCTCAGTCACTTGCTCAAGCGAAAGCGAATTATGTTCAATTGCAAGAGACGAATGAATTGTCTTAATGCGATTTTCTCGTCTCAAACGAGGATTAATTTTCCCATTATGCAAAATACTTATACGTCCTAATTGCTCACTAATTTCTCCAACGAGTAATATTATTTTATCCGTTATACAAAAATGCGGAACATAATTATCCATTTCTTATCATCTCCAAATATATTTCTTTTCAGATTATATTTTTTATCGCACATAATTTATATTTATCAAAAAAAAATTTGGCTGCGAGATAAATAATATCTACACAACCAAATTTTATTTTTTAATCAATCAATTTTATTTTATAAATCTCTACACACTCGTTAACCATTCAACCATTTGTGAATCATAATGCGAGAAAAAAGCACTTTCCCTTTCATCCATATTTTTAATAATCTCTAAATCATCTTTCTCAAGTTCAAAATCAAAAATATCAAAATTTTCTTGCATTCTATCTTTATGCACAGACTTTGGAATCACAACTATATCATTCTCAAATAAAAATCTTAAAGCGACTTGCCCAACCGTTTTATTATATTTTTTGCCTATATCCATTAAAATTTTATTATCAAAAAAGTTTTTTCTGCCCTCAGCAAATGGTCCCCACGATTCATGAACTATATTATATCTATTCATAATCTCATGAGATTCTTTTTGCTGATTAAAAACATGAGTTTCTATTTGATTTACCATTGGCTTTATATCAACAAATTTACATATATCAATTAATCTATCCGGATAAAAATTAGAAACTCCAATCGCTCTTAATTTATCATTTTTATATGCTTCTTCCATCGCTCTATAAGTTCCGTAATAATCTCCAAACGGCTGATGAATCAATAATAAATCTATATAATCCAAATTTAATCTTCTCAGAGATTCATCAATAGACCTTCTTGCTTTTTCATAACCTTCATTCGAAATCCAAATCTTACTCGTAATAAAAATATCTTCCCTTTTAATCCCACTTTTTTTTACAGCTAAACCAACTTCTTCCTCGTTATAATATGCCTGTGCCGTGTCAATTAATCTATAACCAATTTCTAACGCATCTGATACACATCTTTCACACTCATTTTTTTTAATTTGATAAACTCCAAAGCCAATTCTTGGCATTTTTACTCCATTACTTAACTCAATAAAATTCATTTAAAAATCAGCTCCTTAATATTATTTCTATTACCAAACTGCAATCCTTTTATTCTTTTGCATATACATTTTATTTCCAGAACTAATTTTATAAGTCTCATAAAATTCATCAAATTGCATAAGTGTGACATTTACTCTTAAATAACATAACGGATGTGGATCAGTTGCAACTCTAGCAATTATTCCTTCTCGCGTTTCAATCATTTTCCAAATATCAGCGTATTTTCTAAAAAACTTATCATAATTAAAATTAGATTTTTCGTTCGCAATTCCAAGCATTGATTTAACTCCACCCATGTCAGCAATCGCTTCGCCTTGTACTAACTTACCAGAATATTTTTCTCCAGTATCTATAACTTTAAGCCCATCATAATAATCTATTAATTTTTGTGCCCGCTGATTAAAAGCTCGATAATCTTTCTCCGTCCACCAATTTTTAAAATTTCCATCTTTATCAAATTGCGCGCCGTGCGTATCAAAAGCATGTGATATTTCATGACCAATCACTGTCCCAATCGCAGCATATTTTTCTTCTTGAGACATATCTAATCTATAAATATCACGACCTAAAAAGCCTGCACAAATATAAATACTATTTTTCTGCGGATCATAAAAAGCATTCGTTAAAATACAAGTCTCCCAAAAATCCTTTTCAACTTTTTGTCCCAAAAGTGATTTATTATATTCAAACTCAAAATCATCTATTTTTTTTAGCGCATCCAAATAACTATCACTTTGATTTATATTTAAATTTCCATAGTCACGCCATTTTTCTGGATAAACCGCATATATTTTTATATGCTCAAGCTTTTCTATCGCTTTATCTTTTGTTTGTTGCGAAAGCCAATCATTTTGCGCAAGCATCTTTTTATAATAACTAATTACTTCTTGTATAATTTTATAAATATCTTGTTTTTGTTGCTCATTACAATAATTTTCCGTATAAACTTTTGCCATCGGCGACATTAAAAAATTATTTATAGACTTAAAAGCCAAATCCTTATCCGACAAACTTTCTTGAATTCCTAATTTTTCGTTATCAAATTTTTGTATCTGGCGAAAAATATCTTCCGTCAAAAAACTCGAACAATCAACAAGCATGTGCGCCAAAATATAATCTTTTATTAAATCAAGATTTTGACTTACATATAAATCATTTATTTTTTTCAGAGCTTGTGGGAACGGCACTAAATATTTTTTTTGCAAATCAAAATTTTTACTCGATAAAAATTTACTTATATCAAAATTGCTAAATATATTTTTTAGCTCATTAAAATCAAGCTCATTATTAATTTTTTTATAAAATTCAGCATCACTCTGTTCTTGTCTCGTTGGAATTTTTTCTGCCAACTGTTTTTCATACTCAAAACAGTTATTAAAAATTTTTTCTTTTTGCTCTGCGTATCCCGTTTGTTCCAGCATATAAAAAATTTTTTTGCGCGCTAATTCTGTTTCTTGTTTTCCATTTTCACTTAGCTTTTTATAATCCGCTGAATCACTTAAAAACATTTCGCCGGTATTAATCGTTAAAATATATTTATTAGCATCATTTAGACTTGTTTCGACACACGCATTTAAAATCCCGTTGCTCCAAAAATTTTTTTTCTGACTCGTTAAATAATTACTCAGGTCATCTATATTTTTTATTTCCATAACTTGCTTTATATTATCTTGCAATTCCTGCAACCCAGTTTTATTTCTCTGTTCCCAATCCAAAAATAAATCAAAATAATTTTGTACCAACTGTGCTTCATGG
>CAMKTI010000063.1 GCA_946415665.1 uncultured Clostridia bacterium | reverse complement strand
TTCTCTTCTTCTTTTCTCTTTTTTTCTTCCTCTTTCTTCTTTTTTTCTTCCTCTTCTTTTCTCCTTTTCTCTTCTTCTTCTTTCTTCTTTTTCTCTTCTTCTTTTCTCTTTTTTTCTTCCTCTTTCTTCTTTTTTTCTTCCTCTTTCTTCTTTTTTTCTTCCTCTTCTTTTCTCTTTTTCTGTTGCCACAGCTCATCAAACAGTTTTGTTTTTTCTCCATCATCAATTTTAAATCTCATCAACTGGACAAATTTTGACGCAAATCTAATTTTTTTATCCACCTCAAATATCTTGATATTCTCTTCTTCGTCCTCGTTTTCATTTTCTGTGAATTCTCCATTAATTATTTTGTCAACCAAAGTTTTAGACATTTCTTTATTAAAAGTAGTAGCTTCATCAATCTTTTCATTTTCACCAATTTTATATTTTTCCGAAAAGTTCTTTGTTTTACCAATCAACTTATTTAAAACATCAAATATCTTAATACCTTCACCCAAAGTATCAATCAGATATTCTAAAGCCATTTTCTGCAAAATACCGAGATGATAACCAGTTAGTTTCTCGGCTGTAAAGTTATCATTGCTAAAGATATTAAAGAATTCATCTAGCCAACTATCAAAATTTACTATTTGTTCCTTTATCTTTTGTTCCTTAGTATATTTTTCACCATTATCAACGATTTTACATTTCTTGATATGAAGTTTATCCTCAGTAATATTACAACAACATATTCTTAAAGCTAAATGAACCACGCTTTGAAAATTATTGATATCACCATTAGCCACAAATTTGCTAACTAAAAATAGTATACCGCTTTTTTTATAATCTAAGTTTGCATCCCGTGGAATTTCAAAATTTGTTATTTTTTCTTTTTCCAATTCCTCTATCTTCTGCTTAAATATGTCTGATAATTTATTTAATATATCTTTATTTTGTAAAGCACGCTTACATACAGGTAATTCATTATAATTGTGCTCTTCCACATTATATTGTTTTTCGAGATACTCCAGAAGTAAAAAAATATTAAGATTGCTATTGCCCAGCACAGATAACATTGTTGGAATAAAAATATCTATGACTGTATCTCTTGCGAAATTAAGTTCAAACTCTTTTAGTATTTTCTTTATCTGATCAAAAAAAGTGGTTATATCATTAACATCATTGAATTTATATTTGGACAAAAGACTTTTTAAAGTTTCTGTGATCAAAAGTATGATAAGTGTCTCTTCGTTTGTACTTTTGTTTTTAACAATATCATCCAAATTTTTTCTACAACAATCTTTTATTTTTGAATTTTCTTTATCTAGCAATGTAATTTTTTTAAAAAAATCAATTAAAATATCAACCGTTTCAAATAGTTTTTTATTGTCTTGCGGCATTAAATTGACTTCTGTTTGTATTTTTAGACAAATATCTCGACAAAAATCATTTGCATACGAATTACCAGGAAGTTTTGGAAAATTAAAATTCCAAATATTAGTGTGATTTTGTTTTATTTCCTGCAAAACATTCACTACGGTCATATTTTTTGAAATTCGTTGCATAGCATACTTAAATCTGATCCATTTGTTATAACAACCTTTATTATCCTCAGGCACACCATTTTCTATAAAACCTGTTAATAGGTCAAGACTTTTAAAAACCTTTTGCGTTTGAGAATTTTCTAATGAAACCAAACTTTCAGAATTTAAAACATCAAAACACGGTGACAAATCCAACAGGCTAGATATTTTTTTTCCAGAAACTATTGACAATATATCATTGGCCACTTTTTGAGGATCTTCGTTGTTTGACATAAAGGTTTTAATTTTTTTATTCAATACATTTTTTAAATTATTGAAATCAGGTTCATAGGCACTGGCATAACTTTCTACCCATTCTAACACTTCCATAATTTTTTTCAGATCATCATTTATAACATTTATAACATTATCATTTTCCATGTTTTCGATTAATTTGCAAAAAATTGAATACAATATAGATGATCCAATTACATGTTTAGAAAAAACATCTGCTATACGCTTTATTGTATTTGTGCGCTTGATTAACTTTTGACTTTGAAATAAACCAAATATATTGCCTATCGTTTCTGAAACTTTTTGCCTACTTTCTTCCTTATAAAAACAACGATCACTCTGGAAACAATCAAAAAATTTAAGCAAAAACTCGATATAACCCGACATATTATTCTCATTTGAATTTATATTACCTTTTTCTTTACTTAAACAATCGTATATTGCCTGAACAGCGCTTTCGAAAGCTTCAGGTGGATAATATCCATGCTCTACAAAAATTTTTTTCTTATCATTCTTTTCAAATTTTTTCACAACATCTAATAAAGTTTTATTTTCAGGAATGCGAGAAATCACATATAAAAATTTCCATAACTCTATAGTCCTTCTTCTTTCCGTTTCTTTTGATTCAAAAGGTCCTTTATCTTTATTATCATCTATAATTTTGTAATCAAGAAATTTTTGTAAACTACCTTCGTCTATAAATTTTCTTGTATTGTTTACATCATCAATAGATATTAGTTTCTCTTTTTCATTTATAGTATCTAAAAGCGGAAATAAATTCAATAAATCAAAATGCGGAAAGCGACCAATTTTATCAAAAAAGTAACACACATCTTCTAATTTGTTTTTATCCAAATTTTTGCTATTTTCCGTGGAGATAAATCGTGTTTCTTTTTGTCCTAACAAATGATTAATAAAATCATCATCACACAAATCCTTCAAACAAAAAACCAAATTACTATTCAGGTTCTTTTTATTTGTTGTCATTAAGATATCGATTACGTCCATAACTGAAATATTTTTTCCGGTATTATCTGCCACATACATTAGTGTTTTTTTGCGAAAATCATTATGCATACGATTATCTAGAGCAAATACAAGCACTACATTTTCAATCCACCATTTTAAAGCTTCTATATCGACAAATTTTCCGTTTTTGTCCAACAAGTTTGCGTTTTTTGCACAATCTAAAAAACAGCCAAAAAACTTATTACAATCAGCATCATTCATACAGCTTGGTATTTTTACCTTTTTCAAAAATTTTAACAGAGTCAAAAAATCTTCTTTGCTTTTCGCAGTCGTAACAACTTTGTCGTGAAGCAAATCCACCAATTCCACAAAATCACATTTGTGAATAACTTTATTTTTATCATCCAGATATATTTTTTCAAAAACCTCAAATGCGGAAACTTTATCGCCTGTTTTAGATAAAATATGATTCAGTGTTCTTGTATTATATTTCGCAATTAAATCATTTTGTTCCAATTCCATTTGATGACTGCTCAATTCATTTTCAGGTATTTCGTTAAAATTAAATGTCCCTCGAATAAAATATTTCAAAGATGATTCATTAATCCACTTTTTAATATCATTTATATTTTTAAACTTATCATGCTCTGTCGAACGTGAAAGCATAGAAATTATTTTATCAAACACATCATTTCCAAAATTTAAAAGTGATTTGTCATGTTCATTTCCATCAATATGTCCGCTGTAAGCATAAATATGTGCAGACAAAAATGCACGTGCTATCAATTCTTCCAGAGATGCATTAAACGATTTTTTATTTGGCATAGCTGTAATTAAAGCTAATTTATTTTTATTCGTTTGTCGTATCGTGGGTGGATTTTGACAAATGGACGAAACTCTGCTTTTGAGCATATTAATTAATTCGTCAAGTTCTTTTGCAACGTCAATATTATAAATTTCATCATCCCGATAGAATTTAACCCCATCATCCTCATCTTCTTTTTTACGTTTTTTTAATTTATTTATTTGGTAAATTGATCTAAACATACCACCAAAAAAACACTCACCAAAAATAAATTTTTGACTAACATTCATTTTGTTATACTCAATGAGATTATTTTTCTCATTTACATCTACATCTTCTATCTTCTCTTTTATTTCTTTATCTTCCTCTTTTTTGATAGTTTTTTTTGATTTAAAATCGGACGATTTATAACCAAAAGCGCTAATTAAAATATTTTGTAAGAAAACACCAAATTTAGCAATATTACTGTCGTTAATTTTATCTATGTCTTTAAAATCGCTAAATCTATAATCGCTAACAAATGTTTTTAACTTTCTATAATCCATATGCCAAAACAATTTTCTCATTGTGCCAGTACACGTTTCACCTAAATTACCGGATGCAATAACATAGTCTAATTTATTGCTAGAACATAAATATAATTCTTCGCTCGCTTTGTCAAGTTTTTTTGTTGATTCGTCACATGTGATCTTTGGCAATTTTTTTATTACACTATCCGGGGTATATATATCATTGATCTCAAAATTAAACGTATTTGTAATGCCAGTATTGTAGATTTGTTCGTCAGAAAAATACTTTTGGTAGCCTAAATCAGTAAATTTTTTTAAAGCTATATCCGACGCAAAACATTTTTTATATTTTTGCAAAATATTATTTCTAAAATTACTTTCACATGATTTAAATATTTTATTTCCCGTTAAAAAACCAATCTCTTCCAGCGTATTTATAATTGATTGAAAATCTTTTTGGAAATCGCTAGCTCCATCGCTCTCATGGCACATAACTTCTACATCTCTTGATGAGAAAAACCTTCTTCCATATTTTTTATATTTATCGTAAATCTTTTTTAATACTTGCTGTTTTTTTTCGTATTCATCTTGTGGTATTTTTTTTGTTTTTTTACCCTTCTCCATTTTATATTCTTGATGAGTTAATTTTGAAATTTTTTCTAATTCGTCTAGACAATATACAAACGTAAAAGTAAAATTTTCATCTGGCTCAAAGGATGTTCTACTCTGATATTCGAAGATATTATAAGCAACCATAGCAATTTTTTCTTCTTTAGTTTCTGCTGACTTTTTTCCTTTTGCATATGCATATCCATATTTTATTTCTAAAATTTTAGCTAATCTTCTATAATCTCCAATAAAATGTACGCAGTTAACCATAGAGGAAAAAAAGTTTTTTATGCTATTTTCACTTTTATCTCGAATAAGATGTTCATATCTTTTACAAATTTCCACAGCTTCGTCGCTGGCATACATTTTACTGATTTCAATCAGTCCCTGAAGTAATGTTTTAAAATTCTCAACAAAACCGGGAGCTCTCACGTTTTTTTGTATATCAAACAAAAATGGTTCATTTAAAAAACTATTTATGGCTTTGTAGCATTTATTAAGTTCTACAATATGACTTCCAATATTACCGATTTTTCTATAAAACGCTTGCACCACATCTTCTAAGTTTTCAACTTTTGTATTTAAGTCTAGAATTTTTTGATACTTTGGTTTTAATTCTATATATTTTTGCATATCTTGCAAGGATATGTGTTGTAAAATATATATCTCAGAAAAATTTTTCCAATTATCTATCATGGTTTTTTTTGTATACGTTTCAATCATTGTCCGAAATTTCTTTGCTTTTGTTTCTGCGTCACTTTCTTCTTCAGCAAACCACATCGTTGCTAATTTAGGACTATCAAGTACGCTTAACATACCGTTAGAGTTTTTAAATTTCTTAATGCAATCAAGATATTTTTTAACGCTATTACGCATCTCTGGCAGTTCTTTTTCTTTTACACTATTTTTGTTTTTGGGTAATAAATTTTTATATAGATTCTTGATTGTTTCTTCACTAGCACTCTTAATTATTTCTTCTGCATTTTTGTCATCAATCAAAATTTTAGTCAGTATATCCTGGCTTGCTTCGTCTTTCAACGCTTCAATATGATAATCACAAATTTCTGGATTAATTATCTTATTTTCAATTATCTCATTTTTATTTTCATTTTTTCGCAAAACATAATATTTGTTTACAAATTCTTCAAAAGATAGTTTTGTTTCTACACAATCATACGCGATGTTTATCATTCTTTTGTCTATATTTTCTACACCAATCGCGTTTTTTAGCAAATCATATTTTTGCACAAAAGCTACGAAATCTGTATTTTCATAATCTTTTTTAATTAACGGCAAAACAAGCTCTTCAAAGTCGCCGAATTTGTTGGCATTCTCATTTGATGTTATAATTGTTCTAAGCTGATCTTTATCCAATTTATAACTATACTTTGTAAAAAAACCATCGACTGTTATCTCTTTGTTACATAGACTTTTAAACATATCACGTAAAATAGAATTAACACGATTGTAATTAAATTTACCATATTGATCATATTGATTAAGATGTGTTTCTATGCAGTTACCGGGTACATCAATAGGGTATCCAAAGCAAATTAGTAGAGCAGTTCTTTTTATACCATTTATAAAGTTCCATATTAAATCATCTGAATCCAAGTTAAGACTTTCTTCTTTAATTTCTTTAATACTATCGACCACATCTAAGATTTTAAGAATACTGTTTGCTTTTTGAAACTTATACATCTCTCCAGAATCATGACTAATCTCATCGAATTTAACATTATTTTTTACGTCATTGACAGAATTTATTACTTCAGAAAAACAATCAATACCAATTTTGTCACCAAATGTTTTACAGAATGATTTTAATGTTTCCCCGTCACCTAAAAAATAAATTTGTATTTTTTTAACATCATCTCTTTCAATATCATTTGCATACAATAATAAAATTTTATTTAAAAACGATTTGTAAATATCAATTAACATAATAAAACGATAACGACGGCGATTATAGCCTTGATTATAGCCTTGATTATAGCCTTGATTATAGCACCGTTCACCCAATAATCTGTCACACTCACGCATAAGATCATTGATTTTGGGAATAAATGAAAACAGGTTCTTTATTATTTTTTTTCTTTCAGCTTGATCATTCCAATTTAATGCTAACTTGATTTTCTGGCTTATTTTTAATAAATCTAAATCATCATCTTTGCAATATAATTTAGACGAATCGGCCATTATATAATAATCATCAACTTTATTTTTACCTATAATTTCGTCATTTAAAAGAATGAATGCTTCCATAATAACCATTGCCAAAAAACAGTTGTTTTCACAACTACGAAAAACATACTTTAAACACTCATTTATGTTATCCTCATTTTTATTTTTATTTTTATTATCCAACAGATGTTTTTTAAAAAAATTGAGTAATATTTCTTCTGGCTTCCAATCATCATCGTCATCAAATTCAAAACAACCTCTGCTTTCGTCAAGCTTTTGAAAAAAACTTTGTAAAGAAAGAAACGTACTCCAAGCATTTTCTTTTAATTCGATTTTGCCTTTTTTTGTTTTACCTTTTAATTTTTTTAAGTTATCTTCTATCAATTTTTTTAAACTATCCTTCATTGATTTTTTTTGTTTAGATATGCCGCTTTCTGTCACATTATCGTAATTTTTTAATTCCTTTTCTAATAATTGTTTTTCTCTTTCGTTTTCATAACGCCCAAACGTTAAAATTTGTTCTGCAGACCAACAACCAAAACAATCATCAAAAAAATTAAAAAATGTGTAATACTGATTATCACGATCAGGTTGCTGCCTAGTATCAAACAATGATAAAATGTTAACAGGCATTAATTGTAGTATGTCCAGACGCCTACAAAACGTATCTATGATTTTTTTTGTATTATCATTATCGTTATTATCGTTACGATAAGGAAGTTTTTTAAATACAAATTTATGCCATTCTCCAATGCTTGCTGATCTAAAAACTTCTACATTCACTCGACTCCAATTCATATCAAAATCAAAATCTTCAAAATCATTGTCAGCCATTTTTTTAAACAAAAACTTCTGTGCATTCACTTCTAATTTGTCAAAATGTATTTTTTTTATTTTATCATTGGATATGTCACTTATCCTTGACCACACAACGGTATTTAACAGAACATCATCAAAATTATCAAAATCCAATTTATTCAATTTTTCTTCTTCAATCTTACCGATAACTAATTTTAAAATCTCGAGCATTTTTAATTTTTTGCTCCCATCTTTTAAAAAACTATTTATTGTTTTTGTATCCAACCTGTCAAACAATTCAAGTTCAACGACAAGCTTGGCATCAAGATCCATGATTTCATTTTTATGTTCGTCATTATTAAAATATTTAATCAAATTTGCATGAGTTAATAAGCTTTTATCCACACAATTATATTGATCCAACAAATTAAAATACTCATTTACAAGTATTTCGTATGCACTTCTATAACAACATTCTTCATCATTTATCTGTTTTTCCTTAGCTTGTTCGATGAATTTCTTTGAAAAATCTTTATCTTCCAATATTTTTTTCACAACATCATCATAAAAAAATCTGCCATCTAATAAATATCCTATAATTTTATGTATATCATCTATATCATCATCATCACTTTTAAGTTTATAACCTTTTGCTCTAATGGTTTCTTCAAATTCCTCAAATTCAATGATTTTTTGTGTTAACTCTTTAAAATACTCAAAAGATATATCTGTGTTATATTCTGTTGAAACTTTATATTCTCCTTCTTTTGTGATTTGAGCGCCAAATTTATATTCTTTTTGTAATTTTGTACCTCTTAAATCAAACTGCGTCTTTTTAAATCTGAACTTTCCAGATAAATTAACCATAAAGTGTAACATTTGTTTAAATTCGGTCTTATCACCATCATTTTTAAATTCAAATAAGTCTAGGCCAATAAAACGTTGCAATATTTTATATAAAGGCAAATATAAGACGTTATTTTTCCCGCAAAAAGCATCGCCCATAGCAAATTGGCCATGCCATTGTTCAACTAACACTTGATTTGGATGCTTAGCATTACACAAAAGTGATGTTATTGTAGTAATAGGATCAGTATATTTTTCTTTGTTTTCACATGTACCTAAATCTAAATTTTGTAATTGAGTGTCTTTGCAAATTTGATTTAATAAAAATTCGATGAATTTAGTGGGGCACACTAATTCTTTTTCTTTTTGGTTCTTATCTTTAGCACGTTCATAACCTTTAAATTCATTGGTACTGTGGTCATTTATATTTTTGAACAACATTTCATAATTAGAAACAATTCTTGTCATATCAATTTCTAACAAATGCGGATTATTCACAAAAATAACATTCATAAATGTTTGCAAAACATAGGAAAAAAAGTATTCGCTATAATCCGCAAGATCACCCGAGGTATAACCCAACAACGAATTTAATTTTTGTGTCAATGTTTTTAATTGAGTACCTGTCGGCATCCAAGAAACCAAATCAGATCCATTTTTGTAATTTAATCGTTCCGCACCATTTAATTTAGCAACATTCATTCCTTTGTCATCTTTTATTAAGTCAACAGTATCATTGTCTTCTCTACCGCTAGACGACAAAGCCCATGGTTTCATTTTGCCGATAAGATTTTCTTTTAGATCTCCTAACATTCCTCCGCTTTTTGACGGATAAATAACGCGCGTCAAATCTGATCGCATGTTTTCATTCTCGACCAGAAAATCATTTAATTGCGTCATAAATTTTTTCAATGTATCAATAAACCAACTCATTTTAGTAACGACCACTTTATTGGTTACAGTTTCTACTGATGAATTGATTTTTTGCCTAGTATTCTCAAAAAAGCTCATATACTCTTCACACATTGAGCGACTACTATCTCTTCCGGTGATTATTTTTTTGCTTTCGCAAGTATTACTTGTATGGATACTCATATTTCCAAATAGCAATATGTCCGCGCAAGCAGCAAGAAATAACATACCTGGAAATTTTTTTGATTTGCTTGATATTGCCGCATTAGTATAAAAATTTTTTGGATCTATTGGATTCATTGTCATGTCCTCCTTCAAAAGTCATATTGTAAAATTTATAAACAAAAAAATAATGTCGTTTATTACACTATCTTTTTTTATTATAAAATAAAATTTTCTACATTGTCAATAAGTAATTTAAACTTTTCTTATAAACTTTTTTATTTATTTCTTTTGGCTTCGATAAAAATTTTTTTAGATACTGTCTACACAAAGAAGATAAAAAAGAGAAGTAAACTATAAAATAAAGTATA
>CAMKTI010000062.1 GCA_946415665.1 uncultured Clostridia bacterium | reverse complement strand
AAAAAAAGACCTCTATACTATTTCTGGTATAGAAATCTCTTTGCCGCTATCTTAATTTAATGACACTGACAAAATGTTACTCTCTTTTTGTTATTTTATTATATTCTCCATATTGTTTTCAATTCCATTTATTTCATCTTGTTCTAACATCTTAAAAGGCATACTGTCCTTCAACTTCTTTTCTATTGCTGCATTACTTTTAGCTTTAGCATTTGTTTTGAGAAAATTCTTCATTTCTATCATGGATTTAAAAAACTTACCTTCAGATGAATTTTTGTCCAATTGACTGTTTTGATTTCGTCGCATCAACTGTCTCAATTTTTTTTCATCAGCTCCAAAAATAAGAAAAGCGTTATAGATTTTCTGCACATATTCCTTCTTAAGCTGTTCTGCCTTTTGTTTTTCTCTTGATGTGGCACAATAAAATCCATCACCTTTTGTCAAATCCATTAAACCTTTAAAAACAGTCATAACAAGCGATATAATCACTGCTATTGCAATCACTGTAACCACAATTGCTGAGCAGGTGACAATAAATGGTAAGGTCTCACCTGTCAAACTCAAAGCGGTTATGATCTCACTTGCCAAAATGGTACCACCAGCAAAACCTCCAAGTGATTCAAATCCCAGCATAACTGAATTCCTTTTTATTCTGCCAGACCATTCTGTGAGATGACCTTTTAAATTGTTATCCCAAAATTCTCGCTTAAACCTATATCTTCGCGTTGCTGTATAATCTGCACTTTCAAATTGTTCTTTAGTTCTTTCAAAATTATCTTTGATCATTTTAACTGCAAAATCATCTTCCATAATATCCGATAAAAGCATCTGAAAATCCTTATCTTTACCCAATGTCCCTAAATTTTTAGCCAAATCATCCAACTTGTCTTCACTGTCCAACTTAAACAACCCTTCAATAAAAGTCGGTACAAAAAATTTTTCACCTTTATTTTTTATGTCCTGTGAAGATAAACTTAAAGACAAAACACGCTGTAAATATTTACCTTTTAACTTATCATCTAGATCCTGTTCTTTTAAAATCTTTACCTCTTTGTGTACTTTAGCTGCTATGCCATCCATTTGACCTTTTGCCTTCTGAAACTCATCGGAATTTGACGTTAAAAGCAGTCTATTAAAAAAATCATTCATAGTTTCCTCTATATTTAAATTATCACCATTGGAAAAAAGTTCTGTGGCAACAAATTCATTATATTCACCGTATTCCAGTGTTATTTTTTCTAGTTCTTCACTATTAGCATTAGCAATTGCTTTCAAATCATTGACATTTTTTTTATTGCCTTTATTTTCTTTTTGTTTTATTTTTTCACCACTAGTAGAAATTTCCTTTCTATCAACATCAGTCAAATTACTAAATTTTTCAATAAAAACCTCCAGCGCTTTAGACACTGACGTTGACATTTTTTCATCTTCTGGACAAAATTCTTTCACGCATTTTTGTCGTTCTCCGTTAGATCGCGCCATAACCAACTTTTTTTTAAGATGTTTTGATAACGTATTTAATAATTTCTTTTCATTATCCCCAGTAATACAGTCACCTTTAACGCCAGTCATAATCTGTTGAATTTCTCCATCCAGTCCGTTATTGTCTTCTAACTTCTTCTTCTTCTTACCCTTTTTATTTGATTTAATGTCATTTCCATTTATGCTGTTTAAGCCTAGTGCTGTAAGTATATTACTTAATTGACCTTCGTGATACCCTCCCGCCATTGTATCACGATTATTCTTAATTTTCTCCTTCACAGCTTCCATTATAGCATTATCTAATTTTTCAACAGCTTCATTGTAATCGTCAATTAACCGATCTCGTGTTTTACTGTCTTCCACGTCTTTTAACTTGCTTACTTTGTCTTTAAATTCCTTAGCTGCTCTCGATAAAAATACTTTTTTATTACGCATACTAGCTCTTGTTTCGTAATTACCTTCGTTTTCGTTTTGAATCAGTTTATCCTCTTCATCTCCGTCTTTAATGAAAAGCTCATTTTCTGCATTTTTCTTCTCTGATTTTGACGTTGACGCTTCTGATTTAATTTCTCTTTTCAATTCATCAAAGTCATACTTTACTCGCAAAGTTTTGTTTTCTACATCTTCTTTGTCATCTATTTTTTTGTCATCTATTTTTTTGTCATCTATGTTATTGTGTTCGCCAATTTCCATTTCTACCAACTCATTAAAGACAATATCTTCGATGGATTTTGATTGATTTAAATATTTTTTCAATACCTTACCAACACTTTCATCATTACTTTCTTGATTGTTTTCTACAATTAGATTTGGATTATTACCTGCACCATCCAAAATTCCCACCAAATTATCTATATCAACCACAACACTATTAATGTTGTTTACCTGCTGGTTTGGTTTAATATTTTCCTCGAGCAGATTATTATTATTGTTATTATTTAAATTTGTATTTATCTCTCCCTCGACATTTAAGATATTTAAACTTTTTTTAAGATAACTCGATATACTTTTGAGATTTTTTTTTGCCGCGCCATCTAGTTCCATTTTTCCTTGTTCCGTCAATAAATCACGATTTGTTAGATAATCAATGGTTGTTTTCAAGGCGTACCATATTGCTATACTATTAGCCGTTTTAATAGAAACGCCTAGCACAAACCTGCTGCTTTCTGAATCACCTTCAATTATATCAAGATTTAGCCCTTTAGAAACATCGACATCCAAAATATCATCACCAGAATTATAATTCTCTCTCATATCCAACACCATCCTCTAAAATACAAAAAATCAAACAGCACATTTTTAGTATAAATCAAAAAAAAGTGTCTGTCAAGTGTTTTTTTGTACAAAATATATTTTATTCAAAACAAAATTACATCTGCTATTTTTTTATATCATAAAATAAATATATTGCAAAAAAAATTTTTTATTTAAATCTTGACTAAGCCAGATAAAAAAATTTTACTTTACTTGCCAAATAAAAATTAAATCAAACTCATAAATATTTTATATAAACAAAAAAGCGACTGAAATATAAAAATCAATCGTTTATTTTATTTTTTTTGATTTCAAAATTCCAAGCATCGCGGCACATATCTTTCAAATTTTTTTCAGCCTGCCAATTTAAAATTTTTTTTGCCTTAGAAACATCTGCAAAACTTACAGCTAAATCTCCGTGTCTTCTCGGCTTAAATTCATAATTTATTTTTATTCCGTTTACCCGCTCAAAAGTTTTTATTAATTCTAAAACGCTATAACCTTTTCCCGTTCCCAAATTAAAAATTTCGCAGCCAATAATATTTTTTATAAAATCCAAAGCTTTTAAATGCCCTAAAGCTAAATCCATAACATGAATATAATCTCTTATCCCGGTTCCGTCCGGCGTATCAAAATCATTTCCTGTCACATAAAATTTTTTTTCCTGTCCGGTCGCAACTTTTATTATAAGTGGCATTATATTTTTAACATTTTTTTTTGGATCATCGCCAATTAATCCAGAAGCATCTGCTCCAATCGGATTAAAATATCTCAGTGAAATTATTTTCCACCGCTCATCACTTTTACATATATCAAAAATTATTTTTTCGATCATAATTTTCGTGGTTCCATACGGATTTTTTGCCTCGCCAATTTTTTGATTTTCATAATTCGGCACAGAATTTTTTTCTCCATAAACAGTTGCCGACGACGAAAAAATTAAATTCCGACAATTATTTTCTTCCATAGCTTTTAATAAATTTATCGTACCCAAAACATTATTTTCATAATAATCCAGCGCATAAAAAATAGATTCTTCCGGAGATTTTAAAGCTGCCAAATGCACGACACAATCAAATTTAAAATTCTCAAACACATTTTTTATACTTTCGCGATTAATTAAATCTCCAATCACAACTTTTACTTTTTTGCCCGAGATTTTTTCGATTCGTCTAACAACATCAAAATCACTATTTATAAAATTATCAAACAAAACAATTTCATGTCCTGCCCTTAAAAATTCTACACAAATATGACTGCCAATATATCCGGCGCCCCCTGTTATCAAAACAAACACTAATTATCACCCAAAATTTTTTTTATAAATTATAAATCACCCAAAAAATATTTTTAGATATAAAAAAAACGCCTATTTAATCTCAAGCGTTTTATTTTTCATATACAAAACAAAATCTAAATCATCAAAGCCATCCGCAATTATTTTAAAGCCCAATAAATTTTTTTCTTGCTCATAATTTAATTTAATATCACGAATTTTTTTCGTTAATTCATTCGACCTCGAACCAAAATATAAAATTCCTATCTCATTTTCATCTTTTTGCTTATCAAATATAAACTTATGATCTTTTAAAATTTTATTATCATACGACATAAATTTTATATAAACCAAACTCGAATCCGAATCTAATTTTATTTCGATTTTTTGATCATTTTCAGCATAAGCCCCACGCATTTGCTCAACAAAAAAATACTGCGCGATTCTAACTTCATCTATCAAACTTTTCTTTTCAACCAAAACATTATTCGCCTTATTTAATAAAAAAATAATTTCTGTCGCAATCATAATTATTAAACCAAACAAACCCAAACTTATAACAATTTCTAAAACACTATAACCATTTTTTTTAATCATTTGTGTTTGCATTAGTCGTTGTTTCAACATAATATTTTTCATCTTCGCTCAAACTTAAATAATTTTTATTGATCGATTCGATTCCAGTATTTATTTTTATTTTTATAATTCCATCTTTTAAACTCCAACTAGCTTCTTTTGTTTGTGGCGATATTTTTTGCTTCAAATAATTTTTTGCATACAAATTATTTATTATATCCTCAGCAGTATTTCCTAACGGATCATTTGACTCCGATTCATACAAATCTTTCGCACTATCAATAATTTTTGCCGACTGAATATCAGTTTTTAACTTAGATTTTTCAGCTATATTCGCAAAATTTGGCACGGCAATCGCAGAAATTGCTGCCATAATTGCTAAAACAACTATTAATTCAACCAAAGTAAAACCATTTTTTTTAGCCATAAAAAATCACTCTCCAAAAATTATTTTTTTATAAACTTCACTCAAAGACGTATTCCCGATCAAAACATTTTTTATCGCATTCTCTTTTAAACTCAAAAAATTTTTTTCTCGCACTAAATATTCTTTTATCTGCTTATAATTCGCATTATTTTCTATCAAAGATTTTATTTTTTCATCAACCAAAAAATATTCATAAACAGCAATTCGATTTTTATAGCCTATATTATTACAAAAATCACAACCGACACTTTCATAAACAAAAATATCATCATCCAGATTTAAAAACTTTGCATCATCATATTTTATTTTTACTTTCTTTTTACATTTCTCACACAATCTTCTGACTAATCTCTGCGAAATTATTCCGCGAATCGTCGCCGATATCATAAAATTTTCTATCCCCATATCTTTTAATCTCATAATCGAACTTATTGCATCATTCGTATGCAAAGTCGATAAAACTAAATGACCTGTAATTGCGCTTCTTATTGCAATTTCTGCCGTCGTTTTATCTCGTATTTCCCCAAGCATTATTATATCCGGATCCTGTCGCAAAATTGCTCTTAAAGACTGTGGAAAATCAAAATTTATTTTCGTATTTATATTAACTTGATTTACGCCATAAATAATATTTTCGATTGGATCCTCAACTGTCATTATATTTATTTCGTCCGTATTTAAATCACGTAAAAAACTATTTAACGTCGTAGTTTTTCCGCTTCCAGTTGGTCCAGTAATAATAATTGCACCGTGATTGCTCTGAAATAATTTTTCTAGCTCGGCTAAATCATTATCAAAAAAACCTAAATTATTTTTTTTCAAGTTTTTATTATCAGCATAAATTATTCTTATCACGGCCTTTTCGCCATGAATCGTCGGAATCGTATTAACACGACAATTTATTTGGTTATTAAATTTAAAATTTCCGTCCTGCGGTAATCTTTTTTCCGAAATATCCATGCTCGAAATAATTTTTAAACGCGAAATTACAGAGTCCAAAATATTTATGTCAAGATTTTTTATCACGTGCAAACAACCGTCAATTCTATATCTCACTCTTACTGTTTTTTCAAATGGTTCAATATGGATATCGCTTGCATTTTTTAAAATTGCTCCGTTTATAATCTCATCCAGTGTATCAATTATAAAATTTTCTGTTGTATCGTAACTGTCGTAATCAAAAATATTATCCATGGTTCAAAAATCACCTCCATGTTTACCAAAAATATCCCATCAAAAATATTTTACATACAAAAATTTATTTATGGGCAAAAAAAATCTCCGATGTAAAAAAAATTTTTTGGTTGGGGATATTTTTTTCGGTATTAAAAAACGCTCGATCCAAATTAATTTTTTGTCCAAAGTAAAAAAGTTTATAAAAATATTTTTATGAGGTCTTGACAAATAAAAAAATTTGGTTTAAAATTAACAAGGAGAGTGTAATAAATGACGTCATTTTTTTTATTTTTAATTATGGGGGATTTTTTATGTTGGAAACACAAAAACAAGAACAAGAAGAAATTGAATACAATAATCCAAGAAACGCAATGGGTGATAAAAGAATAAACACCTTAAAAGAAAATTTATTAAATGGTTATTTATCTAATGACAAAGAAAGTTTGCAGTTACCAAAACTAAAATTTCGTTGGTTATGGTTATTATTCGGTATTCCATTTTTCATAGATTTGTATAGGTATGTAAAACAGCTAAAACAATCGTGTACAGATTATCAAAAAAATATTGAGGTATATACACAAAAAATAATACAATTACAACAAAAAACTACTACACAACAAGAACTTATAGATCAATGTTTTGATGGACAAGGCATTGATACTAACATGAATAACAATATCGAGGAACTAAATTTCAGCAAAAATGAGTATAAAAACGAGTTGATAAGCCAAAAAAATCAAATAGGAGAATTAAAGGTCAAATTAAAAGAACTCAATCGTTTGAACAAGCAGAAAGATAAAAAAATAGAAGAATTAGAAACAGAATTATACAGGTGTTGTAAAAAATTAAATGCTCGAGAGGAGCAAAATTATCAGAGGCATATGGTGCACAGAAAAGGCAAATATGATAAATTTCTAGAAACAAAAAGCATAGAAGACATAAACTATCACGGAATGAATGAATATATAAAAAGTGAAAATAATATGCCAATTATTAAACCTGTACATGCTGCAACAGCTTCAGAAATAAATAATTTTTTAATTTAGATTTTTATTTTTGGTTAGATGCTCTATTTTTGTGTATCTAATTCTTATTGATTTTTCAAAAGGCTCGATGTGAATATCGCTTGCAGTTTTTAAAATTGCTTCGCTTATAATTTTATCCAGTGTCTCAATTATAAAATTTTCTGTTGTATCGTAACTGTCGTAATCAAAAATATTATCCATGGTAAAAAATTCACCTCCAGCTTATTAAAAAATATTTCAGCAAGAATATTTTACATACAAAAATTTATTTATGGGCAAAAAAAATCTCCAGCACAAAAAAAATTTTAGCCAGAGATTTTTAGTTTTAGTGTAAAAAAACGCTTGATTTAAATTAACTTTTTATCCAAAATAAAAAAGTTTATAAAAATATTTTGATGATGGCTTGACAAATAAAAAAATTTAATTTAAAATTATAGGGGAGGGTGCAATAAATGACGTCGCAATAAATGACGTCGCAATAAATGACGTCGCAATAAATGACGTCATTTTTTATTTTTAATTATGTGGAGGTTTTTTTATGTTGGAAATACAAAAAGCAGGAGAAGAAGAAATTAAATACAATAATCTAAGAAATGAAATGGATAATGGAGAAATAAACGATTTAAAAGAAAATTTATTAAATGATAATTTATCTAATGACAATGAGAATTTACAGTTACCAGAACTCAAATTTAGTTGGTTGTGGTTATTGTTTGGTATTCCGTTCGTTATAGATTTATACCTATACATACGACAAGAGATACAATATATATACATTCATAATGAACATACACAAAATTTTAAAACACGGTGTTTAACCTACCAAAAAAAAAATCTCACAACTCCAACGAAAGATCATTGGCGATAGCAGTATAGATATAAATCTTAAGGATATTGACTTCAGCGATGATGAAAAAAACAAATACATTAAGGACTTGACAGAAAAAGATAATCAAATAAGCGAATTAGAATTTCAATTAAGATACATTACTCGCTTAAACAATTGTGAAAATTATGAAACGGATAAAAAAATTCCATCTGCATATCTACCCGTTGCTATGCTAGAAAAAATAAATCAGGAAAAAAATTTACAAAAGGAAAGAATAGAAAATATTGATCTTAAATCTTTTAAACCACCTTTAACACTAAACTTTAAATGGTTATATTTATTGTTTGGCATTCCGTTTTTTATAGATTTATATAGAATTTCGCACAAACTCAAAAGATACACTAAAGATCTTATTATGTTATTTTTTGATTACAAAAAAGATCTTGTTGAGTATCAAAGAACTTTTGAGTATCGGGAAAACACGTCAAATAAATCTGTAGATTATATGCAGAATGAGGATATTGACTTAAATGAAAGTGAAATTAAATATAATACAGATAAAGATATTTCACAGTACAAAGATCTTTCGGGTTATACATCGGTTACGACTAATGATATAAAAACTGATGATTCTTTTGTTAGTGATGGTAATGATTATGACAATAAATTTGGGTCAGATCAATATAAAAATTCTCTGATTAGAAAAGATAATCACATAAAGGAATTAAAAGTGAAGTTAGAATATGTTGTTAAATCATACGAACAGGAAAGATAAGCAAGTAGAAAGGCCAATGCATAAATCACACAAGAAATAATTTTTTAATTTGGATTTTTAATCAGATGTTTTATTTCTATGTATCTAATTCTTATTGTTTTGTTTTTTCAAAGGGTTTAATATGAATATCGCTTGCATTTTTTAAAATTGCTTCGTTTATAATCTCATCCAGTGTTTCAATTATAAAATCTTTTGCTGTGTCGTAACTGTTGTAATCAAAAAATATTATCCATGGTTAAAAAATTCACCTCCGGCTTATTAAAAAATATTTCAGCAAGAATATTTTACATACAAAAATTTATTTATGGGCAAAAAAAAATCTCCAATGCAAAAAGAATTTTTAGCCAAAGATTTTTAGTGTTAGTGTAAAAAAGCGTTTGATTCAAATTGATTTTTTATCTAAAATAAAAAAGTTTATGAAAAAATTTTGATGAGGGCTTAACAAATAAAAAAATTTAATTTAAAATTATAAAGGAGGGTGTAATAAATGACATCGCAATAAATGTGACGTCATTTTTTCATTTTTAATTTAATTATGGAGGTTTTTTTATGTTGGAAATACAAGAAGAAGGAGAAGAAAAAATTAAAGAAAAAGAAGAAAAAAAAGAAGAAATTAAATACAATAATCTAAGAAATGAAATGGATAGTGAAGAAATAAACGATTTAAAAGAAAATTTACTAGATGGTAATTTATCTAATGACAATGAGAGTTTACAGTCCCCAAAATTAAAATTCAGATGGCTATGGTTATTGTTTGGTATTCTGTTTTTCATAGATTTATTAAAATTAGGCCACGTTTTGTGAGACCGATATCTTGGTTGTTTTTTTTTCGCTCCCGTTATGTGTATATGTACATTTATATAAGTTAAATCTATCATTGACACAACATTTTTTAACCCTGTGTTTTGATTTAAAACTTTAGCTAATTTTTCCCATTTTCCATTTTTTACCCACCTCAAAAATCTTTTATTGCATACTATCTCTTATCATCCGGCGGTAAATTTCTCTATGGAGGCCCTATTTTAAGTATCCAAACAATTGCAACGATAAATTTCCAATTATCTTTGGCTATGTTGTCAGATTGACTCGTCAGGTGAGGTTTTATTAGCTTCCACTTTGTATTGCTCATATCAAATCTGTGATATATCCTTTCCTTCATTTTTATTTTTGCTCCTTTTTTATTTATCTCCATTATATTTTATTTTATAGATTATTTTTTTCCTTGTCTCGTTGCTTGTTTTTTTCGTGTA
>CAMKTI010000061.1 GCA_946415665.1 uncultured Clostridia bacterium | reverse complement strand
ACTTATATCAAATCTACGATACGTTTTTTTTTCATGTTTATTTTGCTCCTGTTTTATTTTGCTTATGTTTTTTTAATTCCCTCTATTGTACTTTATTTTATAGTTTATTCCTCTTTTTTATCTTTTTTGTGTAGACACTATCTAAAAAAAAATCGTAAGTTACCTTGGAGTTACGATAGACAACTTTATAAACAACGCAACAATATCGAGCGATATTTCCTGAGATTGAAACGTTTTAGAAAAGTTTTTACTCGTTACGATAAGCTTGATTTTATTTCTATTTCTACCATTTCCATTGCTTTTATTTTTAACTTGCTTTTTATGTGAACGCTGCCTAGCCAAAATTTTATACAAATAAATTTACCATATATATTGATTTTTATTTTTGGTATTGATATAATTAATACGATAATAAAATGAGGTGATAGTAATGATGGAAAAAAGCTTGGCATCAAAAAGTATTAATAACGAGGAAGATAGTGCAAGTGAATTGGGATTTGATGGTATTGATATAATTAAAAATGAGATCGGCAATGGTAGAACTGAAATTGTTTTTGTAAATGAAAATCAAGTTGAAGTAAATTTTGACCAAGAGATTCGAAAAGTATTAAATGTGATCCAAGAAATACAGAATAAAGAAAAAATCATAACTAATACTAACGAAGTAAAAAATAATATGGATAAGCTGATTTACACTCTTGACAATTTGTTAAGAGACAAAAATAACCAGTCAGAATTTGCCGATGAAAAATATATTAATATATCATTGAAGATAATATCTACTACTCTTTTACAATTACAAAAAGCTTATTGAGGACGCGAATGGCTGTTATTCAAAAGATTTTTTAGACAAACTAGAGAATATTTTGTGTTGTTTTAGGAAAGTTATAAGACATAGGACAAACTTAAGCCAAGATCAAACATATACAAATGAAATTTTCGGTATTATGAAAAATATTATGGCACAAACGAAAAAATTATTATTAACTGCTATCAAGAATTTCGAATCAAATCAACAACATGAAAATTTAAATTTAAATTCAGCTCTATCAAATCTTATGGAAGCAAATGTAAAGTTTTTTTCCGTTTATAAGATAGATGACCAGGCGTTTGACTTTTTAAAAAAGTTTTATGACGGGGTATTTGACCAATTAATACCAGTTTTAGATAAAAATAATATCGATGATAATTTAAAACACTATACCATCAATCTAATTGATATCATTTTTGATGGCATTCTTCGTTCTAGCAACAAAATGTTGTATAGCGTTTCCTGCAACCGTGACCCTGCATATACTATTGGTGATTTATTTATAAAAAAATATTATTTACGGAACAACATAAACAATAAAGTTGATTGGCGAGTTCTAAATCTCGATAGATTTATTGACCAATATTTTTATTTTGGTACATATCATAAATACATAGATTATTTTCCAATAAAAATTGAGTTAATGAGGGAAAAAATTAAAATTTTAAAAGATGGTAAAGTAAAAAATGGAAACAAGGAATTTAATATTAACTGGACAGAAAAAGATAAACGTGGAAAATTTGTTTACGGCTATTTTGGCTTTAATCCACAAGAATTTTTTGATCTTGGGAATTATTCCGATGGAGCAAAAAAATTCAGATTGAATATAGGTTATGTGATATCTTTAGAAAAAGATCTTAAACGTATTTGGAATTTATGTAACGAATTACTTCATATATATAAACAAGCTTGTAAAGATAATCCAAATTCAGAAGAAGCACGTGGCAAATATGAAAACATAAAAATATACCGAGCTGATATTTATAGTGTTTTTTGCGAACTTGAAACGGAAAAACAAAAATTATTAAAAAAACGATTGGTTAATATATTAAAAAATAAGTTTAAGCCGCTAAGTTTATTTGAAAAAATTTTTCGTTTATCGCTTTTGATTATTACATTTCCAATTTATGCATCGGTTTTTATTTTAGTCAAAACGTTGAGAAAGTTCTTTCATTGTTTTCTTTTAGGATTAGAATGCATAGGAAAACTACTTGTCTTTGAATGTAGAGATGATTGCAAAGATGCATGGGCTAGAGATTGCGAGTTAGGAAATTTAGATGGATTAAAAATAAACAGCAAAGAAATTAGCAGAAGAATAAAATGGTACGAAACAAAAAACTGGCTTTTTTGGAGAAGAAGATTATTTCCAATTGATTTGGTAATTCATATTATCATTGGAATTTTTTTGGCAACAAAAAAAATTTTTACGTCGATAATAAAAGTTTTTGTTACAGCCTGTAGAGTTGGAAGCGATATTATTTCTGACGACGCATCTTTGTATATGTTTAAAGATAATGATGTATTATATAACTTCTCAGAGATAATTTGCAGTCTAGATAGTAAAATCTCTGTCCTGCCAGGTACGAATATCAAAGTTCGAAATAAATTTGTAGATATGACTTGTCCAAGAACTCCGTGTTATGATTTTTCGAAAGAACCAAAATCCGTTTGGGAACATTTTTTATGTTTGATTGCATTTAAAAGTATTAAAAACGCTGAACATTATGATAGATATGCACATGAACATTCGGGTGTACCGAGGCTTCTGCTTCCGCTTCTCTAAATATGATCTTGTAATCTAAAGATAATGTTAAAGATCAAACTTAAAAAAGCCAAATAATTGGCTTTTTTTATTAACCTTATCAAACTAATTTTTATTGTAAAATAAGATTACATGGGAAAATTTAGTTATTAAGCATAATTTTTTATTGACAAATATTTTATTTTGTGTTAAAATAATGAAGTTGTTTGGATAAAATATAAATGAAGGATGGATTATGCTAATCAAGAATAACGATGAATTTCGTAATGCATGTTATCATCTTTTATCTTAAAACAAAGTTATGGATGTAAGTTTAGCCATTAAGCATAATTTTTTATTAACAAATGTTTTATTTTGTGTTAAAATAATAAAGTTGTTTAGATAGAATATAAATGAGGGACTGATTATGCAAATTACGGATGACCATGAATTTCATAATGCATGTTATCATCTTTTATTTTAAAACAAAGTTATGGATGTAAATTTAGCTATTAATCATAATTTTTTATTGACAATATTTTATTTTGTGTTCAAATAATAAAGTTGTTTGGATAAAATATAAATGGGGGATTGATTATGCAAATCAAGAATGACGATAACTTTAATTATGCATGTCGTCATATTATTGGATTCGAAAAATACGAAGTAAATGAAGATTATGTGCAGAAAATCACTGATTACATAAAGACTTCGCTAGAAAAAATTAATACAGATATAAATAAGGATATAGAAAATATAAACAAAGAAACCAGTGAAGATGATATAAACAAAATTGAACAAGATATAAACAACATTGAAGATAGAATTAGGAGCTTTTCTGGTAACTACATGACTTTTTTTTACAATTATATAAAAGATAAAAATACATATCAAAAAAAGTACTTTCAAGATCAAGCAAATATTTATCATACACATTGTTGTGTTAGGTCAAAAGTACTAGCTATATGGAAAGCAAAATTTGTTCGGAAACAAGAACGTACCTTTAAAAAAATGAGTGGCAAAGAAAAATTTTGGCGTGTATTTTTGTTAGTAATTGCATTTCCTATTTATGCACCAATTTTTATTTTAGTGAAAGCTATTAGAAAATTTATTTATTGTCTTACAGTGGGATTGGAAGTTGTCGGGCTAATTCTTTATCGCCTAACAAGTGGTGAGTGGAAAGATTGTAAAGATAAATGGGCGGAAGCTTGCGAAGAAGGATATCTGGATGGAATAAAAATAAACGGTGAGGAAGTTTGTAAAAGAATTAGATGGTACGAAACAAGTCGATGCCTTTTTTGGCGACGAGTATTTTTTCCAATTAATTTGGCTATTTTTATTGTGATTGGTGTTGTTCTTGCAGCATTTAAATTTATTAAGTCGATATTTAAAATTTTTGTGATGGTTTACAGAGTCAGAAAAGATATTCTAAGTGATGATCCATGTGCTTATATGTTCAAAAAAGAAGGTATTATGTTTTATAACGATTCAAAGATACTATATAATAGTTCTTTAACGGCTATAGTAGCCGATAACAAGAAAAAAATAAAAGTAAAAGATAAATTTGTAGATATGACTTGTCCAAGAATTCCTTGTTATGATTTTGCGGAAAAACCAAAATCCGCTTGGGAACATTTCAAATGTTTGACAGGATTTAAAAATATTAAAGATGCTGAACTTTGGGATCAATATGAACATTGGCAAAGAAATAGAGCGGATTAGTCTTTCCGTCACCCCGATAGAAACTTTGTCAGAAAAATAAGCCAAATAGTCAGCTGTTTTTTATCGACCTTATAAATTTTAATTTAAAAACAAAACTACAGAATGATGTTTATCTATTAATTATAATTTTTTATTGACAATATTTTGTTTGTGTTAAAATAAAAGCTGGTTAAGATAAAATAAAAATGTGAGGTGTTACTTATGGAAAAACAAAAGAAGATCGCTAACGAAATACGTATTTTGATTCGTAGTACACGTTCCGATTGGTATAAAAGTAGTAAATTATTTTTCAAGTATAAATCGCTTCTTAAAGATAATAATATTTTTCCGGATGAAAAAGCAACTGTTGAGCAAAAATATAATAAATGTAAAGAACTTAGGGTGATTTTTTATAACCAACTTTGTAAGCTTGAAAGCCTTAAACATGATTTATTAAAAGGAATAATTATCGCTGAACGCCAAAATAATTTTAAATGTTTAAGTAAAAATCAAAAACGGTTACGTACATTTTTGTTGTTCATTACATTCCCGATTCATGCTGTAATTTTTATTGTCGTTGGAATAATTAGAAAGTTTTCTCGTTGTTTTTTTATGGGATTAGAGTGGATGATAAAACCTATTTTTTATTTTTTTGTGCAGAAAGGACAATGTGAAAACTGTAAAGATTGTTGGGCAAAACATTGTGAAGAAGGATATCTCGATGGAATAAAAATAAACGGTGAGGAAATTTGTAAAAAAATTAGATGGTATGAAACGAGAACATGGCTTTTAATAAGAAGAATATTTTCTCCTATTACCGTGGTCATTTTTACTATCATTGGAATTGTTTTAGCCATAAAGAAATTTTTTACATCAATAATAAAAGTTTTTGTAACTACTCGTCTAATCTACAAAGATATTTGGAATGATAATCCATGTTCTCATATGTTTAAAATGCAAGGTATACCATTTTTTAGCTTATGGAACGACTCAGTCATAATTTGCGATCAAGATGCTTATATTACTGGATTACCAATTGACAACGATGGAAATACTAAAGTTAAAATAACTGGTAAGTTTATTGATATGCATTGCCCGAGAGGACCAATTTATAAATTTGCAGAAAAACCAAAATCTGCTTTGGTTCATTTTCTATGTTCGATTGGAATTATAAGTATTAAAGACTCTAAAGATTACGACAAATACTTACATGGATACGAAAGTCGTGTTCGATATGATAATCCCCCCAACGGTTCGCGTCATTATTCTACAGGAATACCCGAAAGGTATCTTGATCTTAAGAATATTAAGAAATAAAAAAAAGCCGGTCATCCGGCTTTTTTTTTAAAATTAATCTCGGCGATTTTTAGCTATGATTATATATCTTATCAAGTTTGCTAGTGCAGAAACGGCAGCTGCAACATATGTTAAAGCGGCTGCTCCCAAAACTTTTTTTATTGCCGGCATTTCACTTTCGTCCAAAAAATTATTTTGCGTTAATAATTTTATTGCGCGACGCGAAGCATTAAATTCAACTGGCAAAGTCACCAACTGAAAAATAACGACTATCGCAAATAAAATTATCCCCAAATTTAAAATAAAACCACTTCCATGTGAAAATATTAGACCGATAAAAATTAATGGCACGGACAAATGCGAACTAAAATTTACAAGCGGTACAATCGAACTTCTTAATACCAGGGGAAAATATTCTTCTTGATGCTGAATTGCGTGACCTGTTTCGTGCGCTGCAATTCCTATCGCAGCAAGAGAATTACTTTCATAAACATCATGCGACAAATTTAAAGTTTTATCTGCTGGATTATAATTATCTGTTAATTTTCCCCTTGTAATTTTTACTTCGACATCATTTATTCCCGCAAGCATTAATAATTGCCGAGCCACATCTGCCCCACTAAAACCTTGCCGATTATTAACTTTGCTATATTTATTTATATTATAATTTACTTTAAACTCAGCGTATAAAGCCAAAATAATTGCCAACAACAAAAAAATCATAATAATTGGGTCATAGTCATGATAATAACTAAAATACATAATAAAACACACTCCTTTTCAAATAACTCACGCTAAAAAATCATTTAATTTTATTTCATGCCCTTTTAAATAATCTTCTGCTAACATAATTTTTCCACCCTGCTCCTGAACTTTTGTAATTAATAGCGCTCCGTCAAAAGTTCTTACGGCAAAGCCATTTTTATCCACAGCGATTATCTGTCCCGGCTTTTCATTTCCATAAATATTAAAATCTTGCAGACCCCAGATTTTTAAAATTTTATCTTTATAAAAACAAAAAGCACCCGGTTTTGGATCTAATCCTCTTACAAAATTTATTATTTCTCGCGAGCTTTTAGACCAATCAATTTTACAAAATTCTTTTTTTATCAAACTCGTATAACTCGCAAGCGAATCATCTTGCTTTTTAAAATCTATATTTTTTATTTTGCCCGATTCAAGTTTATCCAAAAAATTTATTAATTCATTTGCGCCAATTTCAGCCAGTTTATTATATAAACTACCAAAATTATCATCCGGCAAAATCTCACATGTCGCCTGTGAAATAATATCTCCCGTGTCCATTCCTTTATCCATTCGCATTAAAGTTATTCCCGTGACATTTTCTCCATTTATAATCGCGTAATTAATCGGTGCCGCTCCACGATATTTTGGCAATAAAGAACCATGAATATTCAAAGCAAAATATTTTGGCAAACTCAAAATTTCCTCAGGAATTATTTTCCCGTATGCAGCAACAACAAAAAAATCTGGCTGCATATTTTTAAATTCTTCCAGCACCTCTGGGTCTTTTAATTTTCTTGGCTGCATAATTTTTAAATTATTCTTTAACGCAAAATCTTTCACGGGAGAAAAAATTATTTTATGCCCTCGTCCTTTTGGTTTATCCGGCTGTGTAACAATACAAATTATCTCATGATTTTTATCTAAATACAATTTTTTTAGCACGCTTAAAGCAAATTCAGGTGTTCCCATAAAAATTATTCGCATAAAATACTACTCCTCTTCGTAAATCATTTTATCCGTAAATAAAATTCCATCCAAATGATCTATTTCGTGCGACAAAACATTTGCCATTCTTTTTTCACCAATAACAATTATTTCTTTTCCGTTTACATCTAAGCCTTTAACTTTTACAAACGCCGGACGAATTACAACACCATGAATATTTCTTACGGACAAACATCCTTCATGACTTTCTTGTTCTCCAGATTTTTCTATAATTTCCGGATTTATAATCGCAACATTATTATCATTATTATCAACCGCAATTATAACTCTTTTTAAAATTCCAACTTGAACTGCTGCAATTCCTATCCCTCCAGATAATTTTAATGTCTCTGCCATGTCATTTAATAATATTTTTAAGCCATTATTTATATTTTCGATCGGTTTCGATATTTTTCTCAAAATCGGATCGTCTTCAAATCTTATTCTTCTTATTGCCATTTTATTTCCTCCAAAATTTAATTTTTTTATCACAACACAAAAATTATATCATAAAGCTTGGATTCAAACTTAAATTAATTTTTATATTAACCAATAATTTTTTTGCTTGCATAAAATTCACACAAAACAAAACAAATTTTTTAAGCTCTTCTTCATTTTTATGCTTAACAAAAATTCTTTCTCGATAATTATTTTTTATCTTAGAAATAATTGCTGGTGCTGGTCCTAATATTTCAAATTTATTTTTTCTATCACATTTAATCATTATTTTTTTTAACAAATCAATTTTAGTCTTTAATAAATCTAAATCTCTAGAAGACATCAATACACAAAAAATATTTGTAAACGGTGGATAATCCATTAATTCTCTAAAATTTATTTCTTGCTCATAAAAACTTTTATAATCATTATTTTTTGCGCAAATAATACTATAATGCTCCGGATTATAAGTTTGTATTATCGCGCGCGCATCCGTTTCATTTCTTCCAGCTCGTCCTGAAACTTGTGAAAGTAATTCAAACGTTCTCTCACTCGAATTAAAATCTCCGTTATTTAAAACAACATCCGCACAAATTACTCCAACAAGTCTTACATTAGGAAAATTTAATCCTTTCGCAATCATTTGTGTTCCAATTAAAATATCTGCTTTGTGATCAAAAAATAATTTAATCGCTCTCTCATAATCAGATTTTTTTTTAATTACATCTGAATCCATACGCAAAATTTTTTTATCGCCAAACATTTTTTTCGTTTCTAATTCAATTTTTTCCGTTCCCATTCCAAACGCTTTTATATATTTTGATTTGCACTCCGGACAAATCTCAGGCATCAAAATTTTTTTGCCGCAATAATTACAAACCAAACTTTTATTTTTATTATAAAAAACATAACTCACATCACAATTATCACATTTTAAAACCAAACCACATTTCCTACACGAAACAAAATTTGCATATCCACGACGATTTAAAAATAAAATTACCTGCTGATTCTTATCCAACGTTTTTTTTATCTCACAAAATAATTTCTCGCTAAAAATATTTTTATTTCCCGACAATAATTCTTGTCGCATATCAACTATATCCGTCTCAATATTTTTTTTATTCACGCGATTTTTCATTTCAAGCAAATAAATTTTTTTTTCTTGTGCAAAATAATAAGTTTTTATACTCGGCGTTGCCGAACCCAAAATTAAATTTGCTTTATTCAAATCACAAATTTTTTTCGCAACTTCATAAACATTATATTTCGGCGTAATTTCTGACTGATAACTTGCCTCATGTTCTTCGTCGATAATAATCAAACCTAAATTTTTAAACGGAGAAAAAAGTGCCGACCTCGCACCCAACATCACAGAAATTTTATTTTCATTTGCGTTTTTCCAATTTATAAATCTTTCGCGTTTGCTTAATTTGCTATGCATCAAGCCAATTTTATTTTTAAATCTAGAAAAAAATAAATCTGTCATTTGAGTTGTCAAAGAAATTTCTGGCAATAAAACTATTATTTGCTTTTCCTCTGCCAAAATTTTTTCCATCACACTAAAATAAACTTCTGTTTTTCCGCTTCCTGTTACTCCGTGTAACAAAATCGGCTTTAAATCTTTTTGATTTATCTTGTCCAAAATAAATTTTTTTGCATATTCTTGTTCATGCGTTAAAATTTTTCTTTTGCTCAAAAAATTATTTTCTGGCTCGACAAAATCAAATTCAAAATTTTCATTTCTAACACTTTTTTGATTCGGCAACATTAATCTTAAACAGCTCGCAAAATCACAATAATATTTTTCTTTCATCCATTTTGCCAGCTCAATATTTTTTTTATCGATAAAAATCTCGTCGCCAATTTTTTCTATTGGCTTAATTTTTTCCAAATCAAAATCAACTTTTTCAGTCAAATTTATGACGATAGCCTCTTGCAATTTTTTTGATTTCCCAAAAAAAACATAAACTAACGCACCAATTTTTATTTTATTTTCCAAATCACTTGGCACTAAATAAGAAAATTCCCGATCAAGATTTTTGTTTTTCCCGGACAAAACAATAACTTCCGCATACATATTTTTTTCTCTCGCTTTAATAACAAAATAAAAAAATCAAACCATGACTTTAAAAAAATCACAATCCGATTTTAATTTAATTTCAGTTTAAATAAATTTTTTATGCTGGAAAATATCTTTTTTCAAAAAAATAATTCAAGCGGCATAAATTTTTTTATTTTTTTAAAAAATTCTTGACAAAAATATATGATTGTGTTAAAATAAAATTTAAAAAAGGGGACGATTTTTTTAGGTAGCGTTCACATAAAAAGCGAATCAAAAATAAAAGCAAGGGAGATGGTAGAGATAA
>CAMKTI010000060.1 GCA_946415665.1 uncultured Clostridia bacterium | reverse complement strand
CTGTTTTAAGTATCCAAATAACTGCATTGATAAATTTCCGATTATCTTTGGCTATGCCTCCACGTTGCCCAGGCCGACCTGTCAGATGCGGTTCTATTAGCTTCCACTTTGCATCACTTATATCAAATCTGTGGTATATCCTTTCCTTCATTTTTATTTTTGTTCCTTTTTTTATTCCTTTTCATTATATCTTATTTCGTAGATTATTCCTCTTTTTTATCTTTTTTTGTGTAGACAGCGTCTAGAAGCTATGAAAAAGCAAAAATTGCTTAATAAAGAGGATTATATATTCTTTATTGATAGTACGAGCATAAATGTGATTCCAGATCTAAATAAAAGTAAAAACAATCAAAAACAAAGCATCGGACGTTCAAAAGGGGGCCTAACAACGAAGTTGCACCTACGTTGTACATTTTTATGTCCAGTGGTTTTTCGCTTGTCTCCTGGCAATTCTCACGATGCTCCCGAAGGAGGAGAATTGATTGAATACTTATATTCCAAAATGATAATTATCTCTTGATGGACAGAGCTTACGAAGATGATAAAACTTTGGCTTTGGCCAAGGCTCACGGGTTTAAAACAGTTGTTCCACCTTAAAAAAAATCGTAAGTTATCTTGGAGCTATGATAAACAACTTTATAAACAGTGCAATAATATCGAACAATATTTCCTGAGATTAAAACGTTTTAGAAAAGTTTTTACTTGTTATGATAAACTCGACTCTATTTTTATTTCTACCATCTCTCTTGCTTTTATTTTTGATTTACTTTTTATATGAACGATGTCTAAAATCAAATCGGAATCAACATTACTCATAATTGCTTTTTTTGTCTTATGTTAAAAAGCATAGTCTCGCAACCAACAAACAGTTCACAATAAACTTTTATTTTTTTCGTAAGTATGGGACAAATTGCACTCAGTAATCTTACCTATTTTAAAATTGGCGTCATAAAATTATTATTTTTTATACTGATTCTATTCTATTTTTCTTCTCATCAAATCCATCTTTTCAAGCTTAAAATCCGTTTTGATTTTTATAATTTGCTGTGCGTGCGGAGCTTCTTTTATTTCATTTCCGTCACTATCAAACATTTTTTTTACTTTCATATAGAAAATCCCTCTTTTACCCAAAATCTCTATTTCATCCTCGATTTTAATTTTATTTCTTTGCTCAACCACTGCAAAAAAATTTTTCTCATCAAAATCTTTCACTATCCCGACAAAATCATAATTATTTATATAACTGCTACTCTCATAAATTTCATTTTTTTTATCATCCAAATAAAATCCACTCGAATAAATTCTATGGCTAACCTTTTCCAGTTCACCCAAATAATAATTTTTTTTCTCATTATAAATTTTTTTATCCAAAAAATAATCATCTATCGCCTCGCGATAAATTTTCGTAACCGCAGCAACATAATAAATCGACTTCATTCTTCCCTCGATTTTTAAACTTTTTATCCCACAATCAAACAATTTATCTAAATAATTTACCATACAAATATCTTTCGAATTCAAAATAAAACTTCCCTTATCATCTTCCCAAATCGGCCAAAATTTATTTTTTCTTTTTTCTTCTTCAAGTGCATATAATTTATATTTCCATCGACAAGCCTGTGCACAATCGCCATGATTTGCATCTCTTCCCGTAAAAAAATTACTTAATAAACATCTTCCCGAATACGATATACACATTGCACCGTGTACAAACGCTTCTAATTCAATATCAATATTTTTTTCCGCAATAAATTTTATTTCATCACAAGATAATTCTCGTGCCAAAATAATTCTCTTTGCTCCAAACTTTTTCCAAAATTCAACCGCTTTATAATTCAAAACATTTGCCTGCGTGCTTACGTGAATTTCCATATTTGGCAAATTTTCCTTTACCATCAAAAAAATTCCCGGATCAGAAACTATCAGCGCGTCAGCATTTTTAAATACATATAAATTTTTTTTCAACTCAATCAAATCTTTATTTCTCGCAAAAATATTTATCGCCACATAAACTTTTACATTATTTTCATGCGCGTATTTTATTGCCAAATTTAATTCATCATAATCAAAATTTTTAGAATTAGCTCGCAAACTAAAATTTTTATCACCAATATAAACCGCATCAGCACCATAATTAATCGCAAACTTTAATTTTTCAAAATCCCCCGCCGGCGCTAACAATTCTATTTTTTTTTTATCCATAAATTTATCTCCATAAAAAATTTATTATTTTTATATCACAAATAAAAATTTACAACAAAAAAGACATGCTCAAAAACATGCCTTTTAATTTTTAATCAATAAATCAACATTCATTAATAATTTTTTGCTCCGACACAAAAAATCATTTTTAGCTTAAGCTACTCGAATCATCATTACTTTGAATAATTTCAACTTGAACCCTTTTTCCAAGATGCATAGCACTCGCTTTCATCACATTTCTTATCGATTTAGCAATACGACCTTGCTTGCCAATAACTTTTCCCATATCAGCCTTCGAAACTTTTAGTTCCAACACCGTAGTCTGCTCGCCTTCTATCGCATTTACAACAAAAGGACAATCCGTTAAACCTTGCGCTATCATCTCTAATAACCCTTTTAAATCTGTCATAATTTATTCCTCCTAAAATTTTAAAGTTTAATTTTTTTGTTTTTTTTACTAACTAAGATTAGTTTTTTTAAATATTAGTTTGATTGAATCCGTAGGCTGAGCACCTTTCAAAATCCAAACTTTTACGGCTTCCGCATTAATTTTTATCTCAGATGGTTCTTTCATTGGATCATAATAACCAAGATCTTCAATTATTTTTCCGTTTCGTGGTGTTCGTGAATCAGCAACAACAATTCTATAATGTGGATGTTTTTTCGCACCACGTCTGACCAATCTGATTTTTACCAAATATTATCACCTCCTTTAATTTAAACCCGAAATTTAATTGCCAAAAAACTTAAACAAAGACTTTTTGTCACTTTTAAACATTTGCATAATCTTTCTCATTTCATCAAAACGCTTAAGCAACATATTAATCTCATTCACTGAGCGACAGCAACCTTTTGCAACTCTACGCTTGCGCGACGCATTAATAATATCAGGATTCGAACGTTCCTTTGGTGTCATTGAAGAAATAATCGCAGCAATTCTTTTTAATTCTCCCTCAGGATCTGCCTGACTCAAATCTATTTTATTCAATCCCGGAATCATTTTCAAGAAATCTTTAAGCGGTCCGAGTTTTTTAATTTTCTGCATCTGCTTTAATAAATCATTTAAATCAAATTTATTTTTTAGCATCTTTTCCGACTGTTTTTTTAACTCTTCCTCGCCAAAAGCCTCTTCTGCTTTCTCGATCGCTGACAAAGCATCGCCGTGTCCTAAAATTCTCGATGCCATTCTGTCCGGGTGAAATTCTTCTAAATCCGTTAATTTTTCGCCCACACCAATAAATTTCACTGGCTTTTTCGTAATATATCTTATCGACAAAACTGCTCCGCCACGTGCATCACCATCGAGCTTCGTCATAATTATACCATCAATTCCAAGCCAATTATCAAAACTTTGTGCGATATTAACTGCTTCTTGTCCTCCCATTGCATCTACCACAAGCAATATTTCATGTGGAACAACAGCAGATTTTATTTCATGCAGTTCGTTCATAAGATTATCATCGATATTTAAACGTCCTGCCGTATCAATTATAACAACATCAAAATTATTCTGTAAAGCATATTCTTTCCCAGCTTTTGCAATTTTTATCGGTGAAATTTCATTTTCTAAGCTAAATACTTCGATACCAATTTGCCTGCCAAGAACTTGCAACTGCTTAATTGCCGCAGCTCGAAAAGTATCACACGCCACCAATAAAACTTTTTTACCTTGCTTTTTTAATTTTAATGCCAATTTTCCGGCGACAGTAGTTTTTCCCGCTCCTTGCAATCCAACCAAAACAAAAACAGTTAACCTTTTTGCAAATGTCAAACCCGCTTGAGCAAACCCTAAAATTTCAATCAATTCGTCATCTATAATTTTAATTATTTGCTGGTCAGGTGTCAAACTTTTTAAAACCTCTGCTCCTTTTGCTTTTTGAGCAATATTATTATTTAACACTCTCACAACATTAAAATTTACGTCGGCATCTAAAAAAGTCATTTTAATTTCATGCAACATCCTGTCCAGATCTTTTTCAGTTATTTTCCCTTTGCCAGAAAATTTTCGAAATACATCTTGCAATCCGCCAGATATCTTATCAAAAAAAATATTTATCACTTCCCCAAATTAAAAATATAAACTAAAATCCACACTTTAAAACTCTAACCTAATTTTTTTTCAGAGTCAAATTTTATTCTTTAAAATAATAATCTTCTTCACAAAAAATTTTTTTCTTTAAACCATAAATTCTATAACACAAAAACTAAATTTTAATTAACAACAGAAAAAAAATCTCCGACAAAGAGATTTAAATAAACATATATAATAATTTCATAGCTTTTAAAAAAAAATATACAAAATCAAATAAGCCACTCAACTTATAAAATTTTTTTACTAACTATAACGCCGTCGCCGATATTAAAAATTTTGCTTTCAAGATTTTTATTCTCAAAAATACTATTTATAAAATTATTCATCCGTGTATAAATAGTTCTTTGACGTCGTGGCACTTCTAATCTTTTTTTCAAAATATTTCCATTCTGAAAAATATCGTCCGCTAAAATTATTCCGTTTAAATTTAATAAATCCAAACAAAAGGGCAATATATTTACATATTGCCCTTTCGCGCAGTCCATAAAAATAAAATCAAATTTTTGCCCGTTTAAAATTAAACCAGGCAAGACATTTTTTATATCACCTTTAATTAACTCTACACAAGTAATCTTTGCTAAATCAAAATTTTTTTTAGCCAACTCAATCATTTTTTCAGATATATCTATGCTAAAAATAATTCCGTTTTTATCTAAAAATCTGCTCATCAAAATACTTGAATAACCGACTGCACAACCAAGTTCTAAAATTTTTTTCGGCTTTTTTAAATCTAAAATCAAGCTTAGAAATCCAGCAACTTCATTCGACACAATTGGAATATTATTTTCTCCGGCAAATTTTCTTAATTCAAATAAAAATAAATCATAATCTCGATTTTTTTCATCAACAAAATTTTTTATTTTATCATCATAATTCATATTTTAAATTCCCACTTCGTGCAAATATCTTTTTAATTTATTAATCGTTGTATTACTCATTGCATGTTCTAACTTGCACGCTTCAATTCGCGCTAATTTTTTTTCAACACCAAGTAAATCGCATAAAAATTTTATTAAAACATCATGTCGCATAACAATATTTTCTGCGTATAAAAAACCATTTGCCGTTAGCTTTAACAAACCATAATTTTCATGCTCAACAAATTTTTTTTGTTTTAACTTATTTACCGCGCGGGTGACACTCGGTTTTGATACAGACAATTTATCCGCTAAATCAGTAACCCGAACATTATCACTTTGCATTTGCAAAAAATAAATTGCTTTTAAATAATCTTCTGCTGCATACGTAATTTTTCTGCGCGATTTTTTTTCCATATCCAACAAAATTAATCAGAACTTGCCATAATTTTTATTTTTCCATCTAACAATTTTTCTATTGCAGCAGAAATAGCTTTTACATCATCACCATTTTGTACATGAATAAATCTATTTTCTTCTACTGGCTTTTTATTTTTATTAACTTGTCGAGCACATTTTGCAACAATAACTACTACTCCATATGGACTATTAATTTTATTTTCTTCTTCTTCATTTTCATTATTTTCATTCAGTTTTTCAATTAATTCTAAACAAGAAGGCTCTAAAAGCATTTTAATCTCCTCCAATTATTTTTTTAATCATAAACTTATTTCTTGCCGGACGTAGACGTTCAGCTTTAGCTATCGTATTTATTTTTTTCACAGCCGTATCCACATCATCATTTACAACAATGTAATCATAACCATAAATTAGTTTAACTTCTTCCTTGGCTCGAGCGAGCCTGTCCATTATTTTTTGTGGTGTTTCGGTATTTCTACCCACCAATCTTTTTTTTAACTCATCGATAGACGGCGGAATTACAAAAATCAAAATACAATTATCTATTTTCTCTTTAACCTGTAGAGCGCCGTTAACATCGATTTCTAATACAACAAATTTTTCTTTCTTAATTTGTTCGTCAATATAAAACTTTGGTGTTCCATACAAATTACCGCAAAACTGCGCATGTTCTAAAAATCCGCCTTGATCCCTAATTTTTATAAACTCATTCCTATCGCAAAAAAAATAATCTACTCCGTGCTCTTCCCCAAATCTTGGCTCACGTGTTGTCATAGAAATAGAAAAGGCAAAATCATCTATCTTCCTTAACTTTTTTACGATAGTTCCTTTTCCGGATCCTGAAGGGCCAGAAATTATTATAAGCATCCCTTCATCACTCATGTACATTCTCCAAACCTTATTTTAATATCTGACTTTACCATGTAATAATACCAAAATGTTGAAAATCCTAGAACGATATCGGCAGCCATTTTGAAAACAATTGATACGAAGTCAATTTACTCACTGTGACTAAGAATTACAAGCAAACAAATACTGCGAAATATTTTAAGAGCCATTGATATTATAACATGTTCATACAGTTAGTCACGCAAAAAAAATAATAAATCTATTCTGGTACCAAAATAAAATTTTTTATTCCTTATCCAAGTTTTGTTTGGCAAAGTAAATTTTTCTAGCCAAATATATAATTGGTGTATCAAATAAACTTGTGAAAACAAATATAACATATGACGTAATAACTAACTCCCATAAAAAATTTAACTTATAAACGCCATAAAAAGCTCCAAAAGTATACAAACACACATTAATGAACTGTGAAACCAAAGTCGATAAATTATTTCTCAGCCATAAATATTTTTTTCTGTCATGTGAAATTTTTTGTGTCCACTCCCAAATTTTATGGTAAAACCAAACGTCAAAAGTTTGTGCAATTAAATAAACAAAAAAACTCGTAATGACTAACCTAGGGGTATTCGAAAAAATTTTTTTTATACTTGGGAAAAAAATATTGTCCTTATCTGGAACATATAGAAGCCAAGACTGTGACAATAAAACAAAAAAAACAGAAACACAAATCCCCATGTTTACGGCTCGTTGAGATGACTTTTTTCCAGTTGTTTCGCTCAAAATATCTGTTATTAAAAAAGTGGTAGCAAATAAAATATTTCCCAAAGCCTGATGCATCCCAAAAGCTTTAACCATGATCAAAACCTCTATGTTTGACAAAATTCCAGCGATTGCAGAATAAACATAAAGCCCTGTGTTTCCAAAAAAATAATAAAAAAATAAAACCGATCCGTAAAGCCCTATCAAACTAAAAATCAAAATTAACTCATTTATAATTTTTTTCACCTCACAAAAAAAAATTTTAACGGCATTATAACCTATAATTTTTTTTAAAACAAAATAACGTACCTGTGAGTTTAACAAGTCTAAACTAAAATTTTTTATCTGTAAACAGTTAATTCAAATCAAATATTTTTATAAACCGTATTGAGTTTTTTTATTTGTCGTACCGATACTTATTTTTTTATTGTTGTTATCTAGAATACAAAAATTTATATATTGGGAGAAAAAAAATCAACATAGTACTTGTCCTATTTCTTTGGTTGACTGTTTTTTTTATTTTTTTTTATTTTGTTTATCTGATAAGAAAATATTATTTTTAAGCATTTCATTTGCTAATGCGTAATTGCGATCCTATAAAATCAAGTTTAACAAAATCATAACAAAAATTTCCTTGTATATTATTTTCTTTGTTTGATTATGTTATTAATTTAGAGCGGTATGTAAATATATCTTTTTAAGCAATGTGTAGACATTCAATGTTATGCTTTTCGTTTCGTGAAATATTTTCATGCCGGGCTAAAAAATCAATAAAAAAATAAGGAGTTGCTATATGTAGATATGAAGTTTAATTTTAAACCAAAAGCTTGGGTTATAGCTTCTGTTTCGTTTGTACTATTGTTTTCGGGTTTGTTTTTAACTTGTGATGGATTTATTTTCGCAGATGCGGAATCATTTCCAGATTCAAATAATGCCGGATTGGAAAATTATACACCGGCAGGAGATTTCGCTTTTGGCGACAGTGATTCAGAAATATCGTGCTATGTTGGAACCTCACAAAAAAATAGTACTAATATAAAAGTTAGAATTCCAAAAACAAACGGAGGCAGTACAATAACTAGTATTAATGAATTAGCTTTCAGTTATGATGATGTAAACAAAAGAACGTATCCTGTACGTGAAGAAGTTGTTGGAGTTGTAATTCCTGATACTGTTATCAACATAGGGCAGAATGTTTTTCAGTTGATGCCAAAATTGGAATGGCTTATCATAAATTCCAATGATAGTGTTCAGGTTGCAAATAACTTTTTGGGTTCATCGGGAACATTGCCACCTAAGTTAGCAAAAATTTATCTGCCACAAATATCAAAAACAAAAAATGTTTTAGATGGTAAAACTTTGCCTAACGGGATTGAAGTGTTATATTCCGAAAATTGTTATTCGACGAAAATATATCAAGATGAAAATTCGCAAGGAACATTGTCGAATAAAAATTTGAGTTTGGACCAAATCACTAAGAAAGGCGATTTTATTTTGGAAAATTTAGGTGTTTTCAAGAATAAAATAGGTTTCGAAATTACAGGTGAAGATAGGGATGTGTTTAATTTAATGGTTGATGATATCCCTCTTACAAACGAAAGACTTAATTTAGAGATTGGTGAACAGCAAAGAATTGTTTTACAAGTAAGTGATGAAAATTCGGAGAACATTAATGATGCGCGTTTAAAGATAATAGATATGAATTATAACGATAGCATAGACGGAGATGTCGATATAATTGAAGAAATTACGCTAAATACACAAGATTTTGAATGGCCAAATGCAAGTGAAAATTTAACGTACAACGGAACTTCGCAAAGTTTGATCGATAAAGATTCAATTAAAATACCTGGTGGATGTGAAATACAATTTTCGTTTGACCAAACAAATTGGACCGATTTAACAGAAAATTCTTTGCCTGAAAAGACTGATGCTGGGAACTATATAATTTACCTTAAACTCGTTAATACAAACGGCAGAACTATTGACATGACAAACTTAAGTGTTCAAATAGCACAAAAACCATTAACAATACAAGAAAAAACGGGCTCGTTGCTAGAAAAAGTTTATGATGGCAAAAAAAATATACCACTTAGTCAGGATAATTTCACATTGCAAGGAATTGCGGAAAGTGACATCAATAGCGTTGAATTAGATTTAACAAATGTAAGTGGAACAGTATCCACAGCAAATGTGACAGAGGGAAATAATCCCCGACAAATTACACTATCAGGACAATTTGATTTAACAGGAACCAAGGCCAATAATTATGTTCTTTCAGATTTCGATTTTAGTAAGAAAAAATTAAAAGTTAATATAACTAAGAAGCTTTTAAATATAACTGGAGATATAAAATTGCCAGCAAAATTATACGATGGCGAAAAAGATATTCCTTTTAATCAAGGCGAAATAACAATTAGCGCCGATGGTGTATGTACAGATGACACTGGAAAACTAGATAATATTAAGTTTGTTTTCGAAGATCTTGTAGTGTTGGCAGAAAATGCGGATGTCGGAACTCAGAGTGCAAGTGCCGTTGCTGGACAAGTTTTATTGGATGAAGTTGTTGGTGATGGAAAAAATTATCTTTTAGACAAAACGAGTGCAAGTGAGATATTTAATGATTTGACAGTTGAGATTTATAAAAGAAAAGTAAAACTTGATGGAAAGGTTAAGGTTATAGCCAGAGAATATGATGGAACATCAGGAAATTTAACGATCGACGGGACAGATATAACGGTAATCGGAGCGGAAAATCCTGAGATTGGAATTGTTGAAGGTGATGAAGTAGAATTAGATACGTCGAGTTTGCAGGCGATATTAAACGGAACGAATGGAAGTGCAGGAGAAAACAAACCGGTAAAAATAACTGGTCGAGCAAGTTTAACAGGAGCGTCTGCGGGAAATTATGAGTTAAGCAATGATTTTGATCGCGATTCGACAGTTAATATCACGCCGAGAAAATTGGCAATAGTCGGAGATTTAACGGCGAAAAATAAAGTTTATGACGGAAATGGAAATATTGAGTTAGCGACAGAAAATTTGGCACTCGATGGAGTGATTTCTGGAGATAATGTTGGGTTGGATGTTGGAAATTTAGTTGGCAGTACGGATAAAAATGCTGGAACGGGAAAATCTGTGACGGTAACAGGACAACCAGTTTTGACAAATAATGAGGCTGGAAATTATATTTTACAAGAACGCGATTTTAATAACGTGACGGTTGAGATTTATAAAAG
>CAMKTI010000059.1 GCA_946415665.1 uncultured Clostridia bacterium | reverse complement strand
GTCAAGAGTTTAATAAAAATTTGCGTTGTAAAAGTAATGATTTTAAGCAAAAAAGTTTATACTTGATAATAAGATTGATTGTATCAGTTGTTATGCTAGTTTTGTTTTTTAAGGCGACAAGATTATTATAATTATGTTGTTTAATTTAATTATTGAGGAAAAAAAGCGCATCGCAAAAAACGATACGCTTTTTTATTAAAAAAAACATGTATAAAACAAAACAACTAATTTACTTTCAATTCAAACGTTAAATCAATTTTTTTTTCTTGAAGAAGTATACCCGAAATACGGTATACACTTACGTGAATCAATGCAGAATTTTTATCTTTGCTAATTTCAACCTGAGAAGTATCGAATCTATATAAACTATCCCACCTATTCCACGAGTGCTTTGCAATTCGGCATTTCACATTATCAATACTCAAAATAATTTTCTTTTCACCGTTATTTCGTATATTTTGCACCACATAATCAACTGTACATTCAACTTTTTCATTGGGATAATCATCTTCTGCTATACACTGTTTCAAAACTTGACTTTCTTTTACAAGTGCAGCATGACCAGCCTGAACCGAAAAAATACTACCAAACAAGAAAATAAAACTAAAAACCAAGCAAAACAACAAATTTTTAAGTTTTTGCATTAAAAATCCTCCAATTTATTTTATTCAGTCTATTATCAAACAGACTAATTTAATTTTACACCAAAATTTTTTTAATGTCAATGATAAAAATAAAAGTATAAAAGTTAAATTGTTGAGCTGTAAATTTGATTTGTTTTTTTGGAGAAATAATAAATTGATATCAGTATTATTTGTTCTTAGAGGCAGTCTACGTATACACGAAATAAAAATAAAAGATGATGAGGGAAGAATTTGATGAAATAGATAAAAGAAAAAAAGGAAGGGAAAAAAATGGACAAGAAGACATATCATAGACTTGATATAAACAATAAAATCTGGAAGAAGATAAAACAACATTTAACGTGGCAATTTGGGTAACATAGAGGTGTAGTCAAAGATAATCGGGAATTTATCAATGCGGTTATTTGGGTACTTAAAACAGGATTTCCTTGGAGGGATTTACTGCCAGATTATAGAAGGTGGAGTACGGTTCATCAAAGATTTATTCGATGGCAGCGAAAAGGTATGTGAAAAAAAATATTTAAGATATTAAAGGTTTTGCATGGCTAGTTATCGACTCAAGTTATATAAAAGCGCGTCAGCATGCAGTTGGTGTCTGCTCTGGCAATTAGAGCATATTAAAGACAGAATGACCGATGGTTTTATTGCTTTTATCTACGTTTGTTGTGTCTTTATGTGTTTATAGTTTATAGTTATTTTGAATCTTTTTATGTAAACACTATCTAGAAAAGTTTTTACTTGCTACGATAAGTTTGATTCTATTTTTATCTCTACTATCTCCCTTGCTTTTATTTTTGACTTGATTTTTATGTGAATGCTGCCTAATTACCATGGATAAAAATTTAATAGCTTTAATTTAAGTAATAAAAATAAAGCCAAAAGATTTATTGACTTTATTTTTTTTATGGTAAAATATTTGTGGTGATATTAATTATTATAAGAAAATTTTGATTAACTCTTGACAAATAAAAAATTTTGTTTTAAAATAAATACTAAGAAGCGAAAGAGGATATCATTTTTTTCGATAAATATTTTTTTTATAAAAAAGGATGCGGTAAAAAAATGACTGAACAAGCAAAAATAACAGTGTATATAAGTTAACCTGAAGGTGAAAGAATTGAAGTGGAGATAGATCCTAATGGCAAGATTTATAATTTAGCAGAAGAAGCAGCGAAAAAATTTAGTGATCAAAAGACACAATACATAGGCTTCGAATTACTATATAATGGGGGGTATCTTAACCTTTCTGAATTAAATAGTATTATAAAGAACGAGCACACCGTTAACATTTTATTTAGTTGTTATTTTTCACAAGAAAAGTCTGATGGTTATTTTTATTTCTTTGATGATGGGAAAATTGAAGAATACAAGCAAATGACCGAACAGGGACTGGAAAATGTGTCTATTAGTTCTAATGATGGTAATAAGGACAAAAATAATGGTGAGGAAAAAGAAAAGGATAAAGATTCATATAGCGTCGGGATGCAATCGTCATGGTCGCTGCTCAGAATAATAATTGGTATAATTAATTTACTTTTATTAGCAGCTGCGATAATTACTTTTTTACTGAATATTCATATTGCAGTTCCGATTTTTTTTACTATTTTGCTTATCATTAACACTGTTTTATTTTTTGTATGGAATGAAATATTGCCAAAAATATTGCCAAAAGCTTTGCTGAAAATAATAGGTTTTAAAACTAATCATAATAAGGAATATGAAGAAAATAAAATACCGACAGAAGAAGAAATTCCAGAACAGAAAATAAATGAAAATAAAGATCAAGGTGAAAATGGAGAAAATGGTTTATTCGGATAAAAATTTAATAGCTTTAGTTAAGTAATAAAAATAAAGCCAATAAATTTATCGGCTTTATTTTTTTGTGCTCCAATTTATCTGATTTGAAATTTTATTTTGCTAATCCTATTAATCCTATTGTTAAATCTATTTTTGTTAAAATCATTTTCTGTTTACCAAACATAATTTTTTGTTTCCAAACTTTTTTACCAAACATTATTATTTTTTCGTCAAAATTAATCTATCTTGCAAAAAAAATAAAATTTATACTTGACAAGCGTAGATTTTATGATTTAAAATATGTGGTTGCATTTTTGTTAAAAAAAATTTTATTTTTAATTTGGAAAGGTGATTTAGTGAATAAAAATAAGATTCACCCATATAAACAGGGTAATGTTACAAGGATGAGCTATGCAAATCAGCTCAATGTTATTTCTGCTCCGAATCTTATTCAAGAGCAGCTTAATAGTTTCCAGAGATTTTTGGATTACGGTATAAACGAAATTTTAAAAGAAGCGTCGCCAATTGCGGATTTTAATGACAAATTAATTTTGGAATATCTCGGTTGTTTAAAAGGTGAGCCAAAATATACAATCGGTGAATGCAAAGAATATGACGCAAATTATGCGGTCCCAATGAAATTGAGAGTGCGATTAATAAACAAAGTAACGGAAGAAATCAGTGAACAAGATGTTTATTTTGGCGATTTTCCGATTATGACTAATACTGGAACTTTTATAATAAATGGAGCGGAACGTGTTGTTGTAAGTCAATTAGTTCGTTCCCCGGGTTTATATTACGATATGACTTTTGATAAATCTGGGAATGAATTAATTACGGCGTCTATAATTCCAAACAGAGGTTCATGGGTTGAATATGAAACAGATTCAAATAATTTGTTTTTTGTTCGAATAGATAGAACACGAAAATTACCAGTAACTGTTTTATTGCGGGCGTTAGGTTTTGAAAGTAATCAAGAGTTAAGAAACATGTTTGGTGAAGAACCAAAATTATTAAATACGTTTGAAAAAGATTCGACCCAGACTTGTAACGATGCGGTATTAGAAATTTATAAAAAAATAAGACCGGGTGAGCCACCAACTTTAGAAAACGCAAAAAACTTGTTTAATAATATGTTTTTTGATCCAAAGAGATATGATTTGGCACGCGTCGGAAGATTTAAATTAAATAAAAAGTTGAGTTTTATTCAAAGGCTTGAAAATCAAAAATTAGCTGAAGATGTAATTGATTCTGAAACAGGAGAATTAATTGCTGAAAAAGATTTTATTTTAACGAGAGATACAGCGAAAAAAATTCAAGATGCAGGTTTGCCGTTTGTATGGGTAAGTGCGAAGAATAAAAAAGTTAAAGTGTTAAGTAATTTATTTGTAGATGCAAATTTTTATTTAAAGAATTATGGTCTTAAAGCAAAAGAAGTTGGAATTTGGGAAAATGTTTATTTTCCAGTTTTAAAAGAAATATTAGAATCAGCAAACGACGAGACGGAATTAAAAAATTTGATTAAAGAAAATATAGATAGACTAATCCCGAGAGTGTTGACACGAGAAGATTTCGTGGCGTCAATAAATTATGTTTTTAATTTGGAATATAAAATTGGCAAAAAAGATAATATAGATCATTTGGGAAATAGAAGAATAAGATGTGTCGGAGAACTTTTAGAGAATCAATTAAGAATCGGTATGCTTCGTATGGAAAAAATAATTCGTGAAAGAATGACGATTCAAGACATGGAAATGGTTACCCCGCAAGCATTAATAAATATTCGACCAGTTGTAGCGATTTTAAAAGAATTTTTTGGCACGTCACAACTTTCGCAATTTATGGATCAAACAAATCCACTTGCAGAGTTAACTCATAAACGAAGATTATCGGCTTTAGGTCCAGGGGGTTTATCTCGTGACAGAGCAGGTTTTGATGTGCGAGATATTAATGCCTCACATTATGGAAGGATGTGTCCGATTGAAACTCCTGAGGGACCAAATATTGGATTAATAAATTCTTTGGCTATTTATGCAAGAATAAATGAATATGGATTTATTGAAACGCCGTATAGAATTGTGGATAAATCAGGAGAAAAACATTTTGTTACGGACAAAATTATTTATTTGATGGCTGATGATGAAGAAAATTATAGAATTGCACAAGCTAATGAGCCATTGGATGAAAATGGATGTTTTGTGAATAAAAAAGTTTCGGCGAGATATAAAGATGATATTTTTGAGTATGATAGTGATTTAATAGATTTGGTTGATGTCGCGCCGCAACAAATGGTTTCTGTTGGAACAGCAATGATTCCATTTTTGGAAAATGATGATATTACGCGTGCATTAATGGGAGCAAATATGCAACGTCAAGCAGTTCCGTTGATTTTACCTGAAGCTGCAATTGTTGGAACAGGAATGGAATTTAAATCTGGATATGATTCAGGAGTAACTGTTATTGCGCAAAACGCAGGAATTGTCGAAAAAGTTTCTTCGGGTGAAATTGTAATCAAAAAAGCTGACGGTAGTCATGATATTTATAAATTAATAAAATATTTACGGAGCAATCAGAGTACGTGTATAAATCATAAGCCAATTGTAAATTTTGGAGACAAAGTTGAAAAAGGGCAAGTGATTGCTGATGGACCTTCGACAGTAAATGGCGAATTAGCATTAGGAAAAAATCCGTTAATTGGATTTATGACATGGGAAGGATATAATTATGAAGATGCTGTTTTATTAAGCGAAAGATTAGTTTATGACGATGTTTATACGTCAGTGCATATCGAAGAATATGAAATAGAAGCACGAGATACAAAACTTGGACCGGAAGAAATAACACGAGATATTCCAAATGTTGGAGAAGATGTACTAAAAGATTTGGATATGAATGGAATAATAAGGATCGGAGCATTTGTTCAGCCAAATGATATTTTAGTAGGAAAAGTAACTCCAAAAGGTGAAACTGAATTAAGCGCAGAAGAAAAATTATTAAGAGCGATATTTGGTGATAAAGCTCGTGACGTTCGAGATACTTCTTTAAGAGTTCCGCATGGAGAAGGTGGTGTTGTTGTCGACGTAAAAATTTTTACGCGCGAAAATAAGGATGAAGTACCAAATGGAGTAAATGAATTAGTTAGAGTATATATTGCGCAAAAAAGAAAAATTTCGGTTGGCGATAAAATGGCCGGACGACATGGAAATAAAGGTGTTGTGTCAAGAATTTTACCAGTGGAAGATATGCCATTTTTACCAAATGGGAGGCCATTGGATATAGTTTTAAATCCGTTGGGTGTGCCATCTCGTATGAATATTGGGCAGGTTCTTGAAGTGCATTTAGGTTTAGCGGCAAAAGTTTTAAATTGGAAAGTTGCGACTCCTGTATTTGACGGAGCAAATGAAATAGATATAATGGATACGTTGGAATTAGCGAATGATTATGCGAATATGGATTGGGATGAATTTGAAAAAAAATGGAAAGATGTGTTAGATGATTTTATATTTGATAGTTTAAAAGAAAATAAAGGCAAAGAAGATGAATGGAAAGGCGTGCCGATCACGCGCGATGGAAAAATAAAATTGCGTGATGGTCGAAGCGGAGAATATTTTGATAATCCGGTTACGGTTGGATATATGCATTATTTGAAATTGCATCACTTGGTTGATGATAAAATGCATGCTCGTTCAACAGGGCCATATTCTCTTGTGACGCAGCAACCACTGGGTGGAAAAGCACAATTTGGTGGACAAAGATTTGGTGAAATGGAAGTTTGGGCACTTGAAGCTTATGGTGCTGCTTATACGTTGCAAGAAGTTTTGACTGTAAAATCAGATGATGTTGTTGGACGTGTAAAAGCATATGAAGCAATTGTTAAAGGAGAAAATATTCCTGAGCCGGGTGTGCCCGAATCGTTTAAGGTTTTATTAAAAGAGTTGCAGGCGCTTGGCTTGGATATAAATATTTTGTCTGATAAAAAAATTTTGGAAATGCAAGAAGATACGTATGATGATGAACCCGATAGAGATATTGCAGATATTTTATTAGATGAGCAAAATGATATTGGTACGTCTAGAAGAAAAATAAAAAATAACAAAGATCTTAAAGATGAGACGGTAGAAAAATTAATTAAAGATGAATTAGATGTTGAGGAAGATGAAGAAATAATTGTTGCTGAAAATGATGATGACTCTGAAGAAAGCGATGATGAATTTTAGTTTTTAAAAAAAATAATAGGGGGTTTTTCTTATGGCATATGCGGCTGAAGAAAATAAAAATATTGTATTTGATGCGATTAAAATTTCGTTAGCATCGCCAGATAAAATTCGTGAATGGTCGAATGGGGAAGTAAAAAAACCTGAGACGATTAATTATCGAACGTTAAAACCGGAAAAAGATGGACTGTTTTGTGAAAAAATTTTTGGGCCGACTAAAGATTGGGAATGTCATTGTGGAAAATATAAAAAAATAAGATATAAAGGTGTTATTTGTGATAGATGTGGCGTAGAAGTTACGAGATCAAAGGTTCGTAGGGAAAGAATGGGACATATTGAATTAGCTTGTCCCGTTTCGCATATTTGGTATTTTCGTGGAATTCCGAGTAGAATCGGAATAGTTTTAGAAATTCCGCCTAAATCACTTGAAAAAGTTTTATATTTTTCTGCTTATATAGTTTTGGACCCAGGGAATACTCCATTGGTTGAAAAACAAATTTTGGCCGAAAAAGAATATCGAGAAATTTACGAAACATATGGAAATACTTTTAGAGTTGGAATGGGAGCCGAAGCTATAAAAGAATTATTGCAAAATGTTAATGTTAAACAGGAAATAGAAATTTTAAAAAGTGAATTAATAGAAGCTTCGGGACAAAAACGAGTTAAAGTAATAAAACGGCTTGAAATCATGGAGGCGTTTTGGGTTTCGAAAAATAAACCAGAATGGATGATATTAGATGTTTTGCCAGTAATTCCACCGGATTTAAGGCCGATGGTGCAGTTGGATGGTGGAAGATTTGCTACGTCGGATTTAAATGATTTATATAGACGTGTATTAAATAGAAATAATAGATTAAAAAAATTATTAGATTTAGGTGCGCCGGATATTATTATTCGCAATGAAAAAAGGATGTTGCAAGAAGCGGTCGATGCTTTATTAGATAATGGACGTAGAGGAAAACCAATTACGGGGGCAAATAATAGGCCGTTAAAATCTTTGTCGGATTTGTTAAAAGGCAAACAGGGAAGATTTAGACAAAATCTTTTGGGAAAACGTGTTGATTATTCAGGACGTTCAGTAATTGTTGTTGGTCCGAATTTAAAAATTTATCAGTGTGGATTGCCAAAAGAGATGGCAATAGAATTGTTTAAACCGTTTGTTATGAAAAAACTGGTTGAGAAAAATTTGGCTAATAATATAAAAGCAGCGAAACGTATGGTTGAAAAGCAGCAGCCTGAAGTTTGGGATATTTTAGAAAATGTAATAAAAGATCACCCGGTGATGTTAAATCGTGCGCCAACTTTGCATAGACTTGGTATTCAAGCGTTTGAGGCTGTTTTAGTTGAAGGGCATGCGATTAAATTACATCCGTTAGTTTGCATTGCTTATAATGCGGATTTTGATGGTGATCAAATGGCTGTGCATATTCCGTTATCGGTGGAAGCACAAGCAGAATGTAGATTTTTGTTACTAGCGCCTAATAATTTATTAAAACCGTCGGATGGCGAGCCGGTTGTTGTGCCGTCGCAAGATATGGTTTTAGGAATTTATTATTTAACGATGAAAAAAGAAAATGAATTGGGCGAAGGAAAATATTTCGCGGATGAAAATGAAGCGATTATGGCCTATCAGGATAAATTAATAAATTTGCATGCGAAAATAAATATAAGACGAAATTTTGATGATAAAAATAAAATAATTGAAACTACGGTTGGCAGAATTATTTTTAATGAAGCGATTCCACAGGATTTAGGTTTTGTTGACCGTGAAAAAAATATTTTTGATTATGAAATAGATTTTTTAGTTGATAAAAAATTATTATGTAAAATAATCGAGCGTTGTATTCATAAGTATGGATCAACTGAAACGGCTGTTGTGTTGGATAAAATAAAAGAATTAGGTTATAAATTTTCTACGAGGGGCGCTTTAACTGTTTCGGTTTCGGATATGGAAATTCCGAGTGCGAAAAAAGATTGTTTAGAAGAAGCAGAGAAAAACGTAGAAAAAATTACTCGTATGTATAGACGCGGTTTGATGACAAACGAAGAAAGATATTTAAAAGTAATAGAAACTTGGAACGAAGCAAATGATAAAATTACGGATAAGTTATTCGAGGGACTTGGAAAATATAATAATATTTATATTATGGCAGATTCAGGAGCGCGCGGTTCTAAGAATCAGATTAAACAGTTGGCGGGAATGCGTGGTTTAATGGCAAGCCCATCCGGAAGTATAATTGAGTTGCCGATTAAATCGAATTTTAGGGAAGGACTTTCGGTTTTGGAATATTTTATTTCTGCACATGGAGCAAGAAAAGGTTTAGCGGATACTGCGTTGCGTACAGCGGATTCAGGTTATTTAACGAGAAGATTAGTTGATATTTCACAAGAAATAATAATTCGTGAAGAGGATTGTTGTGCCGATAAAGATGAAGTGCCATTTGTAGAAGTTTGTGCGTTTAAAGATAATAATGAAATTATTGAGCCATTGTGCGATCGAATAAGAGGCAGATGGTCGGTCGAGGATATTTATAATCCTGAAACGAATGAAATTATAGTGAAAAAAGATAGCATGATAACGCCTGATCAAGCTGAGTTAATAGAATCTTTAGGAATTGAAAAAATAAAAATTAGGTCTATTTTGACGTGTAAATCGCGGATTGGCGTTTGTAGTAAATGTTACGGTGCGAATATGGCATCGGGAAAGGTATCGCGAATAGGCGAACCAGTTGGAATAATTGCGGCGCAGTCTATCGGTGAACCCGGTACGCAGTTAACTATGAGAAACTTTCACGAGGGTGGTATCGCTAGTAGCGGAGATATTACTCAAGGGTTGCCACGTGTCGAAGAATTATTTGAAGCAAGAAGACCAAAAGGTGTCGCTATTATTTCGGAAATAGCTGGTAAAGTTACTGTGAGTGATGTTAGAAAGAATCATAAAGTTACAGTTATAAATAAGACTAATAGTAAAGAATATATGATTCCGTTTGGAGCAAGATTAAAAGTATATAGCGGTGATGAAATAAAAGCAGGAGACGCATTGACGGAAGGAAATATTTATCCCCAAGATATTTTGGAAATTAACGGCGTTGAAGCTGTTCAGGATTATTTATTACGAGAAGTTCAACGTGTTTATAGATTGCAAGGTGTTGATATAAATGATAAGCATATAGAGGTTATAGTAAGACAAATGTTAAGGCGAGTAAGGATAGAAAATGGAAATAATAAATTTTTGCCTGGAAGTTTAATTGATTGGATTGAGTTTGAAAATATAAATAGTAAAAATCGCAAAAGAAGAAAAAAATTATTGACTGGCAAAAGAATATTATTAGGAATTACGAAAGCATCGCTTACAACGGATTCGTTTTTAGCGGCAGCATCTTTTCAGGAGACTACAAAAGTTTTGACGGACGCGGCGTTGATGGGAAAAATAGATCCGTTATTAGGACTAAAAGAAAATGTGATAATAGGGAAACTAATTCCAGCAGGAACTGGAATGGATTTATATCAGAAGTTAGAACCAAAAATTTTGGATGAGGAAAATGTTAATAATAATAAGTTAGAAAATGAAAATGAAATTAATGAAAATAAAAATGATAATGATGATGAAAAAAATGATAATGTAGTATCTGAAACGGTGAATTAATGGTTTTGAAAAAAGATTTAATATGAGAAAAATAAGTCTGATTTTATTAATCAGGCTTTTTTTGTTTAAAAATTAAGTTTATTATTTGATTTTTACAAAAAAGATTTTTTTTGCACAGAGAAAAATAATAATTTATCTCGCATGTTTTTCTTTGGATAACGTTCACATAAAATAAAGAGGAAAAAAATGATTTGTTTATTCCGCCACAAAAAAATATATAGGTAATAGTGTAGTTAAAAAAAATTATTA
>CAMKTI010000058.1 GCA_946415665.1 uncultured Clostridia bacterium | reverse complement strand
ATTTATCGTCAGTGCGTTTAACATCAACTAACTTACAAAGTTTTGATAAATCATCATAATCTAATTTCTTATTGTATGCATTAATAAAATCTAACACGGATTTATCGTCAGTGCGTTTAACATCAACTAACTTACAAAGTTTTGATAAATCATCCGCACTCAATTTTTTACTAGTCGACAAAGCTAATAACAAAATTTTGTTTGTATTGCTGTCGATAACTTTTTTTAATTTACTGATGCGGTTATCTTGTTCTGATATTTCGGAAGCAATTGCTTTTATAGAATCTTGTAGTTGATGACTACGGTCAGTTTTTTTCGATTTGTGGATTTTATTTTGAGATGATTTTTTATTATCATTTTTTTCCAATTCGCCACCCATTCTTTTTATAAATTCATTTTGTTTGTCTATCAATGTAGTCAAATGTGAAATTTCTTTATTTTGATCATCCAACATCTTGCTCAATTTTTCTAACATATTTTTTTGTGCTTCAAATTGTTTCTGCACGTTTTCTGATTCTTGCATTTTAATCTCCTTATATATAAAAAAATAAAATTAGCAACATAAAAGTATTTGCAAATACTCTTTAATTATAATAAAAAAAATATATTTGTCAAGTCTTGATTTTTATTAAAATTTGTGATTTTATTTTTTTATGACAATCAAATTTAACATTTGAAATAAAATAAAAAAGAGCCTAATTTTTTAGGCTCCTTTCTTTTCAATTCATTAATCTTCATTTATTATATTTATTTGATTTATATTGTTGTCATTTTCCATTTGTGGAATATCGTTATTATTTTGATTCTGTGCGTTGTTTATCATGTTAAATATGCCGTGATTTTGATTTTGATTTTGCACAGGAACCATTTTTGTCAATTCATTCGTCAAATTTTTGTACTTTTGAATTTCTTGCTCGCGACTTTCTATACGCCACTCATTTTGACATGCCGACCAAAAATAATTTTGACTTCGAGTTTCTTCAGTTATATTTTTTTCCAGTTTTTCTAAATCGAAATCTTGACCGCTCAATATCAAATTCAATAACGATAAATTTCTAACTTCGTCAAAACTTTTTTTTAGCTTATCTAGCTTGTTATTGAAAATAATTGTTCTAAAATCTTCTAATTCAGCCTTATTATTGACCATATCTTTTATTTTATTAATCTCATCTAGCTCAAGGAGTTTTGTTTTAAAAATTAAATTTTCGCCCAATTGAGCCAATGTTTCAAATTTGATTTTACCTTCGCAAATAGCTTTTGTAATGCTATCTATTAATTTTTTTTTCTCATCGGTATGCTCAGCTACTTTGTTTTTCATATTTTCATATGATGCTTGATTCACATCGCCGAATGATTGTAAAGTGAGCATTATAATGTTTTGCGTATATTTTTCCCATCCATACATTTCCTTCAATTTGGCAAATTTTTTGGCTTCTGTTTCATAATATGATTTTCTATCCCTATCCAATATAGAAATAGATTTTTTGCTTTTTGGCATAATGGTATTCAGCTGATTTTGTGCAACCTTTTTTTTGTCATCATTGTATTTTTCCATTTGTTTTAATAAATTGTTTTTTTTAATTGACAACTTATTTAATTCACGCTCTATTGTATTGATTTGCTTTTTAAACTCTTTGTTTTCGTCCATATTAATATCTTTCTCGAGTTCTAATTTTATTTGTTCAATTAAATGTGGTATCAAAATTTTTTTAAGAGCTTTTATTTTACCTTTTTGCATTTTAACTATACTATCTAATTTATCCTTACGATCTAAAGCATCTCGCCCGAGGTCATCCAAATTTTCAGTATAACGCTTTTTATCGTTCTCTATACATTTATTTAAAACGTCATTTTCAATTATATTTAATGATCTTGGTATAAATGCACCCAACTTTTCCAAGTTATCACGTAAAATGGATATTTCTTTGTTCAGGGCATGCACTGTCTCCATTAAAGAACGAATTTCTTGGTTAACAGTAGCTATATAATTTTCTTTCGCTTGAATCACCATTTTTTCATCTTCATTACCAGAAATATTGTTTTTTTTCATTTTAATCTCCTTATATATAAAAAAAACAAAAAATAAAATTAACAACAAATATGTATTTGCAAATACTTTTTTATTCTATATTAAAAAATATATTTGTCAAGTCTTGATTTTTATTAAAATTTGTGATTTTATTTTTTTATGACAATCAAATTTAACATTTGAAATAAAATAAAAAAGAGCCTAATTTTTTAGGCTCCTTTCTTTTCAATTCATTAATCTTCATTTATTATATTTATTTGATTTATATTGTTGTCATTTTCCATTTGTGGAATATCGTTATTATTTTGATTCTGTGCGTTGTTTATCATGTTAAATATGCCGTGATTTTGATTTTGCACATCCAATTTCATCGTTAATCGATTTATTAAGCCACAATAATTTTCTATCTTTTCATTGTATTCTCCAGATTCTGTTATTCACTCTGTCTTGTTATATGTTTCCATGAAGTACTATTGTTTTAGGTAGCGTTCAGATAAAATAAAAATAGATTGAGCAAAAAGAAAAACGTAATTAAGATAGAAAAATGAAACTTACAAAAAGCTAGATGGATTAATGTCGATAGCGATGAAACCAGCAAAGATATCAAACTACTAATTTATGTGTATAATAATTATTAGAAGATATGGAGAAGCAAAAACTGCTTAATCAAAGAGGATTATATATTCTTTCTTGATAATACGAGCATAACGGTGAGTTCAGATGCAAATAAGAATAAAAACAATCAGGAACAAAGTATCGGACGTTCGAAAGAGGGTCTGACAACGAAGTTGCACCTATGTTGTATATCTTCATGTCCAGTGGTTTTTCGTTTATCTCCTGGCAATTCTCACGATGCTCCCGAAGGAAGAAAGTTGATTGAGTCCATATATTCCAAAAATAATAATTACCTCGTGATGGACAGAACTTACGAAAATAATAAAACTTTAGATTTAGACAAGGCTTACATGTTTTGTACAGTTGTTCCACCTAAAAAAAAATCGTAAATTACCTTGGAGTTATGATAAACAACTTTATAAACATCGCAATAATATCAAGCGATATTTCCCGAGATTGAAACGTTTGAGAAAAGTTTTTACTCGTTACGATGAGCTTGATTCTATTTTTATTTCTACCATATCTTTTGCTTTTATTTTTGACTTGCTTTTTATGTGGATGCTATCTAATAGTAACAAAAATAATCTTCTTACATAAAAAAAGGCTACATGCAATAATTGGACACGTTTGATTCAATTAAAAAAAATTTATGATTTGGGCGTTTTTTTGTTATGTAATATTAAGTTTTTGTATATCATGAGAAAAAAATCTTGAGAACAAGTCCAAGATTTTTTTTGATTCATAAATTAATCAATAAATATTAAAGCCGTAAAATTACTACCTGTTTATGCTATAAACAACGGGAATTTTAATGTAACGTACGTAATCAATATTTTCATCGTGTTCTGTCAATTTCCCGCAAATAAAAGCATAAACTATTTTCCCGTTTTCAGATATACTGAGAGAGTCCACATGTTGTTGCTCAAAATCAAAAGTCTCATCCCAATAATGTCCTATACCCAGAGATATATTATCAACGCTAGTAATTTTTTTATCCTGATATGGATCGCTGCAAGTATAAGTTATAGCTCCAGTAAAACCAATAACTGCACAATCAAACTTATATTGCGCTTTTAATCTTACCGTTTCCTTAGACTCCGTGGCCGCGCTGATAAACAAGGCATTACCAAACATAAAAATAAAAGCAAAAGTCAAACAAAATAAAAACTTTAATTCTTTAAAGATTTTCATAATAAACCTCCAGTTTTTTGTCTAGTTGGTTTTTTAACCAACTAATTTTCATTCTATCATATTTTTTTCCAATGTCAATACTAAAATTAGGTAATGTTCGTATAAAATGAAAATAGATTGAGCAAAAAGAAAAAAGTGGATGTAGATATAAAACTTACAAAAACACAATATAAAAAGCTAAAGAGATTAATGCTGATAGTAAGGAAACTGGTGAAGATATCGAACTACAAATTCATGTGTGTAATGCTTTACATAATAGAGAATAGTTACAAATGGAGGGTACTACCAAAAAAATATTGAAACTGGCACACAATTTATACGAAATTTAGCATATGATCAAAGAACAGTATGATTGCCAAAGCTATTTTTTCCTTTAAACCATTAATTTTAGAAGCTATGAAAAAACAAAAAGCATTTAATGAAGAAAATTATATATTTTTTATTGACAGTACAAGTATAAAAATGAGTCCGGACGCAAATAAAAATAAAGATAATCAGGAACAGAGCATCGGATGTTCAGAAAGGTTTTAATAACGAAGTTACATTTGTTTTGTGCATCTCCACGTCCAGGGCCTTTCGTTTGTCTCCTGGCAACTCTTACGATGCCTCTGAAGGAGGAAAGTTGATTGAACCCATTTATTCCAAAAGTAATAATTATCTTTTGATGGACAGAGCTTATGAAGATGATAAAACTTTAGCTTTAACAAAGGATCACGGGTTTTTCACAGTTGTTGCACCTAAAAAAATTTTAAGTTATCTTGGAGCTATGATAAACATCTTTATAAATAGCACAACAATATTGAACGATATTTCCTGAGATTAAAACGTTTTAGAGAAGTTTTTACTCGTTATGATAAGCTTGATTCTATTTTTATTTCCACCATTTCCCTTGCTTTTATTTTTGACTTGCCTTTTATATGAACACTACCTAGTAACATTTAATATGAAAAAAATGTTTATATGTTTGTAATGATTATTTTGTTATTTCTAAACGTTTTATTTAAATATTTTTATCGGCGGTAAAGAATTATAGATTAAAACCAAAAGAATCTTTGGTAATAGAATACGGTAATAAAATCTGGGTAAACATTTAATTTAATGGTTTTGCATGTCATAATTATTAAAAAAAATGGAGGCAAAAAATGTTTGATATGCAAGTATTTTTTATGTTGTTTTCGGCTATATTGATTGTAATTTTATTTGCCGGATTATCTTTTTTGTTTAATATGATTCCAATTGGATTATGGATTTCAGGATTAGCAGCCGGAATTAATATAAAACTTTCGTCTTTAATTGGAATGCGTTTGCGCAGAACAAACGTAAATATAATTATCAAAGCAATAATAAAAGGAACGAAAGCCGGACTTGATTTGTCGATTAGTCAACTCGAATCGCATTATTTATCTGGCGGGCATGTTGATAATTTAGTTGATGCTTTAATCGCTGCGCATAGAGCAAATTTAGATTTATCATTTGAACGTGCAGCAGCAATAGATTTAGCGGGACGAGATTTACTTGAAGCGGTGCGTATGAGTGTAAATCCAAAAATAATAGAAACGCCGTTTATTTCAGCTGTTGCAATTAACGGAATCGAAGTAAAAGTTATTGCACGTGTGACAGTTCGTGCAAATATTTCGCGATTAGTTGGTGGTGCAGGAGAAGAAACTATTATTGCACGTGTCGGTGAAGGAATTGTTACGACTGTTGGTTCGTCGGCAAGCCATAAAGATGTTTTGGAAAATCCGGATAAAATATCGCAAACTGTTTTGGCAAAGGGACTTGATTCCGGGACAGCATTTGAAATACTTTCGATTGATATCGCTGATATTGATGTCGGAAGAAATATCGGAGCAGAATTGCAAATCGAGCAATCAGAGGCAGATAAAAAAATTGCTCAGGCAAAAGCTGAAGAAAGACGAGCTCTGGCAATCGCGCAAGAACAAGAAATGCGAGCAAAAGTTGTTGAAGCCGAAGCACAAAGAGTTCAAGCGGAATCAGAAGTTCCCTCGGCAATTGCTGAAGCTTTGAGATCGGGCAAAATGTATGTGGCAGATTATTATGATTTAAAAAATAAAATTGCTGATACGAAAATGCGCGAGGCTTTGAGTAAGATAAAAAATGTCGATGTGAAATTAAATAATATTAAGTTAAATAATAAAGGCGAGCAGATAAAAAAAAATGACGACGAATCGTCAAATTAATTTTATTATAAGATAAAAAACGTTGACATGAAATTAAATAATATTAAGTTAAATAATAAAGGCGAGCAGACAAAAAAAAGTGACGACGAATCGTCAAATTAATTTTATTAGGCGATAGCTTTCGCTGATATTTAAATTTTTATAAAAAAATATTTGGGTCGCGTAATCAGGAATGATATTTTTGATTAACTCGGCCCATTCGATTAGGCAAATTCCGTCGCCATAAAAATAATCTGGATAATTTGTGTATTCGAGTTCGTCCGGATCGGAAATTCGATAAACGTCGAAATGATATAAATTAATTTTTTCGCCGTGATATTCGTTTAAAATCGTAAAAGTCGGGCTTGAAATATTTTCGGCAATACCAAGTGCTTTTGCAAACGCGCTCACAAAAAAAGTTTTTCCGTTGCCTAAGTCGCCGTTTAAACAAAAAATATCGCCTGGCTTTGATTTTTTTGCTATGGATTCTGCGATTTTTTTTGTATCGTCCTCGCAAAAACTTTTGTATAGCATATTTATCACCAAAAATATTTTATCACGAAATTAAAAATTTAATTTGGAGAATTGTCATGAATGAAATTTTTTCTTGTCTAGCTTTAATTACACAAATCGGTCTGAATATATTTGTCAATATTTTTTTAGGCTTGATAGTTGGAAAATTTTTAGATGATAAATTAAACAGCAAGCCAATTTTTTTAATCATATTTATTATTTTGGCAATCATGTCCGCGTTTAAAAATTTATTTGACATAACAAAAAAATATCTAAAAAAATAAAGCCCCTCAGAAAAATTTGAGAGGCTTTTAAATCAATTAATAATGATGATTTGGTTCTGGTTCAATTATAGTAGTTTAATTCTTGTCTCCAAGATCCAATCCAGAAATATTTTCTTCTTGAGACTGTGTACTTCTTGAATGTGAACTTGTACCTATATTTGTATTTATATTTTCATTTAGTCTTAGATCTATATTTAAATTTTTCTTTAAGATGTTTAGATTCGTATTTTGTCCTTGTATCCCAAAATTAAGATCAGTTTCAACAAAATTATCGTTTGGGTAACTATAGTTAGGATTATCATAAGTATCTGGACCATCGTAATCACAATCTTTATTATTTTTTATTCCTTTCCAAATGGCTAAACATCCCAAAACAAAAAACACGACTGTAAGAATAATTTTTACCACTAGATAACTTTCAAGAATTGTGAGGCAACAAAATACCAAGAATAAGATAAAAATAACTAGAGGGATACATCCTATTCCAAACCATTTCCATTGCAACTTATCAAAATAATCTTCTTTTGCATCGGAATCCCAATGTTTATATGGAATATTGTTTGATTTATACAAATTTATATTTTGTCTCTTCAAATCATTTATATCACTATTCAACTGTTGATTATCAATACTTTTGCTAGAATAAAGTACAGTTTCACCATCGATGACTATTTCTTCTAATTCGTTTTGATTATTTATTTTTTTTGCTCCAAGTCTGTAGCTTATCTGAGTTAATTTATATTTTTGTTTTTGAAACGTGAGATTTTTTTTTGTATATGGAGATATATTACCTTTTAACTTATTCTCTTTAAGTAATTCAAATTCAATCTCTATTATTTTTTCCTCTTTATTATTTTTAGTATATTGCGATAGATCATTAAATTTAATTTTGTTCCCTTCAAAAAGCTTTAGTTCGATATCTGCTATTTCTTGTTGTTTATTATCTTTAGTATATTGTGACAAGTCTTTCTGCTCAATTTTTTGTCCTTTTAAAAATTTTAGTTCAATATCTGCTATCTCATTATCACTTTTTACTTCTTTTGCTTTTTTGTCCTTCAAAAATTTTTGTGCACACTCACTACACCAATATTCATAACCAATTTTTGCGTTTTGATAAAACTTAATATACTCATCTAAGAATTCGTCACGATATGAATCAAAGTCATAAAAATCACTTAAGTTAGCGCACGCATTACTATCTAAATTTGCCCTTAAATTTTTAAGTCCGTCTCTCGCTGCGCTTAAATCTTCTTTACTAACTTGATATTTTTCATACTTTGCTTTAGCTTTTTGTAATTCTTTATTATTACTAGCCTCATAGTTACAATTTTTAATAAAATCATTACGAGCTTGCAATTCCAATGTTTTTGTCTCATCTAATTTTAAAACTCGAGGCAAACATTCAGATTTTACGTACTCAACGCGACCATCTTTGCTAAATACCAAATCATCTCTTTCACATCCAGTTTTAGAAAAATCAAAAACATAACTACCTATTAATTTTTCATTTTGCCTGTTAATAGGGTTGATTTTTTCTGTAAATATTTTATTCAAAGCGTATCTGTGTACCAGCGCGTTTGTTTTGCAAGTAACTTTAACTATGTTGCAGACATCTTTTTGTTCTAGTCTAAACATTTTGATAAAATCTTTCATCGTTTTGTCTTTTTCGTCATTTGAAGATAGATTATCAAACAAACAGCTTATAGTATTTTCATTTGCTTCATATTTCCCATACTCAGTTGTTGCTAAATTTTTTATTTCCGTTTCTAAGTTTTCAACAATCGAACGATAACGCTGCATACTATCTGCATCTAGCTGGAATTTATTACTTTCATTATCAAAAATAGAATATGCGCCATTTTCTAACTTTAACTTATCCATCAAAAAAATCTCTCTAGCTAAATCGTTATCTATATTTTTTGCCTCATTGCTGATATCTTCGTATTTATCATTTTTTAATATTAATTCTCCGTCAACAATTTTGTCAGCAAAATATGCAAAAACATCCATCCCAATTATTGTTCCTGTTTTATCGAAAATAAAATGTTCCCGTTTATATTTTCCAAAATCAGCTTTTTTTGTACACTGATAAAGTTTATTATAAAGTTCATTTTCGCCATAATCTTGATGCAATATATAATCCCGATAATAATCTTTGTTTTCTCTCAGATAAATGTAATCACGCTTTTGCTTATCATCTTTAAAATGTAATAATTCGGATAATCTCTCCTTTCTTAAATGTTGATAATCATAAACATTTAAAATAAAATCAGACGGTTTTAGTATTTTTGCAGCTTTTGGACAAGATTGAATTTTATTGTCTATCAGTTTTAATTTTTCGTCCAAATCACTTCTAGAATATTTATCAATTTCTCCTTGAGTAAGTTTTAAATATGTTATATCATTTTCATTTTTATCAACAACGCTCGCGCCACTAAATAATTGCTCAATCAAAAAATTAATTTTTTCATTGTTATTATTTTTAATCGACAAACCGTTTTTAAGATTCTTATTTTGGTCTTGCGGTATTAAATTGAGATTACCATTTTCAATCTCACTTATGAGCCAATCTATTATTTTTACTAAGCCCTTATTTTCATCATATATCAATACAGTTTTTGGGGGCAACTCATTGATTATCGTGTCTATCAGCGTTAATTTTTCTGACAAATCTTTGCTAGAATATTCGGCACACTTACTATGCGTCAATGTTAAAAATTTATTATTATTTTTTACAAAAATACCAGCGCCACTAAACAATTTCTCAATCAAAAAATTAATTTTGTCATCGTTATTATCTTTACTCGATAAATCATTTTTAAGATCCTTATTTTGTCCTTGCGACATCAATTTAAGATTACCATTTTCAATCTCTATGATCAAATCTATTGCTCTATTTTTGTAAAAAGCATCCCTAAATTTTTTTTCTTTGTCTTTAAACAGATTATCTGATTCTTCAATTTTGCTTTTATCTAAAAAAAATCCACCTTTCCACGCATTAATAATATTATTACGGAGCTTTTCATCTTCGCCTGATAATTCTTTTTTCAAACCTTTTTGTTGCTCAGTTAATTTTTTATCATCCGAATTTAAAATGGCTTTTGCATTTTCTTTTTCAGTGACAGATAACAAACTGTTTAAAGCGACATAAAATTCAACCAGTTTTGAATCAGGTTTTTTATCGGCATATAAATACTCCGGTCCAAAAAAACACAAAATCATGTGACGACTGTAATATGATAAAGTTTCCCATCTTCTTGAGTTAGCTTTTTTAGTTTTATCGCGCAAAGTGGTATTTCTCACAAAATCTCGTTCAAACATATGGATATTCTCTTCCACATAATTTAAATTGAAATGCAAGTACGTTTCTCCCTGAGTATAAAATGTATTAGAGTAATTTTTATGCTTAAGATAAAGTTTATCTATACGTTGCATAAAGCTATCCGGCAAGTTAAAAAAATCATTCACTATCTCGTTGAATTTTTTTCTCTCATCCAAAGATATTTCTGTAGAGTTTAACCCTTCATTCAGTTGAACGACCCAGGTTACAACATCTTCAATATCACAAGCTGCGATAAAACGTTTTATCTCTTTATTATTTGCCAATTTTTCCTCCAACATGGCACGCACGTAAGTATTGGCTAGTGCTGTACATCGAAATACCGTAAAAAACAAATTTCTTACATCTGATGTCACTACAAAATATTTCTGCTCGAGTAGAAACATAAATTGAACATTGTTAGCAAAGAATGTATCGATACTATAAATCACCTTTCCTAACGGTAACGTTTGCACAAATTTA
>CAMKTI010000057.1 GCA_946415665.1 uncultured Clostridia bacterium | reverse complement strand
AAATTGACGTGGCAAGACAAATCATATTCATGTTTTGTGAAAACAAAAACGATCTCAAAAATAAGACCGTTTTTATTTTTATTTTAAAAAAAAATTTTTGATTTATGGTTTTACAAAACATATTTTTAAGCGCAACAACAAATAAAATTTCCGTTTGCTGTTTGTATAAATTACACAACCTTTTTTTAGTCGTCACATTTTTTTACATTCATTTTTCTCATTTATTTTTTTATAAACAGCATCTAGATAGTGTCGACAAAATTAGGAGATATATAATATAAGGGGATAAAAAATAAATGAAAGGGTAAAAAGGGAAAATGAGTAATAAAAATGGAGAAAGAAGCTATAGAAGGAATGATATGAGCGATGAAGAGTGGGAAAAAATAAAAGATTATATAAAAGAAAAGAAAGGAAGAGCGGGGAAGGATGATAGAAATTTTTTAAACGGAGTATTTTGGATATTGAGGACAGGGGTGCCATGGAGGAATTTACCGTCGGATTATGGGAAATGGTATACGGTGCATAAAAGATTTTTGAGATGGGCAAAAAACGGAAAATGGGAAAGATTGGCTAAAGTTTTAAGTCAAAACGCGGAGTTAAAAAATATGGTGGCAATGATAGATTCAAGCCATATAAAGGTGCATATGCACGTAACAGGGGCGAAAGGAAACAATCAGGATATAGGCCACACAAAAGGGGACTCAATTCGAAAATATACTTAGCCATCAATGAGCGCGGTATGTCTCTAAAATTTATCGTTACAGAGGGGATGCGTGCCGATTGTAAAGAAGCTATTAATTTGCTCAAAAATCTCGATGCAAAATTAGTCTTTGCAGATCGTGCTTATGATACCAACGAAATCTTGTCCTATATAGCAAAACGAAACATAAGAGCAGTTATTCCTCCAAAACACAACAGGCTTTAACAACGCGATTACAAAGATTTTAAGGTTTTGAAGAAAAGAGACAGTAGTCTCACCGTAAACTTTATCGCTCTAGACATATTATCGAGAATACTTTCCGTGCTCTCAAACATTGGCGTTTTATTGTCATTCGTTATGCTAAAACGCTCGATGCTTTTATCTGTCTTTGGCTATGCCTCTATGTCGCCCAGACTGACCTGTCAGGTAGGGTTTTATTAGCTCTCACGTTGCATCACTTATATCAAATCTATGATATGTTTTTTCCATTCCTATTTTGCTCCTTTTTTTTATTTTTCTCAGTTATACTTTATTTTATAGTTTATTTCTCTTTTTTATCTTCTTTGTGTAAACAGTATCCTGTTTAGAAAATATTTCTTTTATCCAAATCAAAAATCTAGATACGTTTTTGTTTTTTTGATCAAATATCTGTTTATATTTTTAATATCACTGGTTACAAAGTTTACTATCTAAAAAATATAAGTTGCTATATCAACGTTGCATAATACGATCAAGAACAAAAATTATAATAAAAGGCTTGACAATCAAAAATTTTGTATTATAATAATATTGTTGTTGCATATCAGACGCAAATGGAAATTAGGTAAATATAGATATGTATCAAGAAGTAGTGTAATTTATATCTGTCTGTGCAACGATAAAAAAATATTTGGAGGTTAATTTTATGTTTAACAGAGTTAGTTTTAAAAAATTAATTTTTGTGATCATCTATGTTTTTGTAATGCTGTTTTTACCATTTTTTTATGGTTCGAGCGTTTTTGCAGAAAATACATCCGACATAAATTTGGATTTATGGAAATGGGAAGAAAATTGTGATGATCAGGGTAATGCGTTAAGTTTGTCTTTGACTGAATATTCTGCTGACGATAAAGATAGTTGCGAGAATATAGTTATTCCTAACGTATGCGATATTTTCTTGGAAAGTTCTGATGGTGATAAATATAAAAGTCTTAAAACAGTTTTTATCAGTAAATCGTTTATGAATGAACTTGCAAAAAAAGTCAGCAAATATAACGGAACTTTAAAAGTTTCTCATAATTATGGAGGAACTGTTACCGCTTTTGATAAAGATTGGACAGATTGTTTTAACTTTGAAAATAACAATATAAGAGAAATTGATTTGTCGCATTTTGATACAGAAGATATTGAAAATATGAGTAATATGTTTGCAAACTGTAAAAATTTAGAGATGCTTAATGTATCTGATTTTAATACAATCAACGTTACAAGTATGTGCGGAATGTTTTCAGGGTGCGAAAATTTAGAAGAAATTGATTTGTCCAGTTTTGATACTGAAAATGTTGTAGATATGCATAAAATGTTTTTTGATTGTAAAAAATTAAAACAACTTGATTTGTTTAATTTTGACACAGGAAGTGTTGGAGATGTTTATGGAATGTTTTCAGGGTGCGAAAATTTAGAAGGAGTTAATTTGTCCAGTTTCAATACTGAAAATGTTATAAATATGCGTGAGATGTTTTTCGGTTGTAAAAAATTAAAACAACTTGATTTGTCTAATTTCGACACACAAAATGTCAAAAATGTGAGTAAAATGTTCAAAAATACAGATTTGCAAATTTTAGATTTATCCAGTTTTTCATTTAGTGACGAAACGGATACAGAAGAAATGTTTGATGAGGTGTCTCTAACAAATAATTTGGTTGTATTGTCTAACGAGTTGAGTTTTGATGTATTAACAGAATTAACGAAAAACAGAAATGCGATGAATTTAAAATTTATTTTTGGAGAAAACGAATATTTTGTTTTTGATAGTGTTGTATTCTGTCCATCAGATCTTGGAGTGACAAAAAAAAGAAATGAGTCTTTAGATGATTATTTAGACAGGATATTGGAAAAAAAGTTTGATATTACTAAAGAAAGAATAAAAAAGGAGAATGAGTATCCTGATGGAACTATTATAAATTCTCAACCGAAAGAAAATTACAGCATGACTGAAGAAAAATTGAATGGAGAATATATTTTTACAGTAAAATTACCATTGGTTGAAAGAACAGATTTTGAATGGCCTGAAGTGGTAGAAGATTTAAAATACGATGGTCAATCAAAAGAATTGTTTAATAGCGGATTTATTAGCGAAAAACTTAAAGATGATGGAGTTAAACTTGAGTATGCGTGGGCTAAAAATATAGAGGAAATTACGGAAGATGAATGGAGTGATCAGATACCAACCGCAACAGATATCGGAACTTATAAAATTTGCGTAAGAATTAATGGTGGAGAAAAATATCAAAATGTTTATTATGTCGACGATGATGGGAATGATTATTTAAAAGTAAAAATATATGAACGTGAATTACAAGAAGGCGAAGATTACGAATTTGCGAAAACATCAAGTAATTTAGAATATGATGGTAAAGAAAAAAAATTGTTGTCGGGCGGATTCGTAAGGCAAGAAAAAAAAAAATGATGGAGTAAAAATGGAATATAGCATTGATGGAATAAATTGGAGAGATGAAATTCCCAAAGAAGTAAAAGTTGGAGTCTATAAGGTTTATCAAAAAGTTAATGGTGGGGAAAGATATAAAGATGTTTTTTATAATGCAAATGGCAAAAGATATATTGAAGTAAAAATTGTTGACACTGACAGTAAAACAAAAAAAGGCAGTTCGGTTTCTTGGCGGACAATAGAATCTTCGGCGAATGGATCTTCATGTATTGTTTGTCAAAATAATTGTGTTGCTAAAAATAATGATTTGAATAAAACGCTAAAAAGAATAAAATTACCAGAACGTTTTAAAGTACAAAAATATTTGTCAGGTTATCCGGATGGACAAATAAAACCTGGAAATAATATGACGCGTGCGGAATTTGTAAATATAATTTATAAATTGATGTGTGACGGTAAAGAAAAAATAAATATGGATAAGATTAAAAATCTGAATGATGTAAAAATTTCTGATTGGTATGGAACTTGTGTTGCTTATTTGTTAGATAAAAATATAGTTTTTGCAGAGGATAATAATTTTAGGCCAAATGAAAATATAACGCGTGGTGAAGTTGCTGAAATTTGGTTTAACGTGTTGAAATTTTATGACACGGAAAAATCCAAGAAATATGATTATGGGAATTCATTTTATAATTTTGTTGACGCAGATAAATTTGGCAAATTTGCTGAGTCAATAAAACAATTAGCATCGAATGGTATTATTAATGGATACGAAGATAAAACTTTTAGGGCAGATAAAAATATTACTCGTGCCGAAGCTATAAAAATAATTTTTTATGCGTCCAATAGAAAAAATAGTTTTGGGAAAAAGGTATATTTAGATTTAAGTAAAAATTATTGGGCATATCAATTTTTAATGGATGCATCAGCGTAATTTTTTTGTAAAAGAACTCTCGGTTTGGATAAAAATCCAATCGAGAGTTTTTTTATGGGCAAAAATAATTTTGTGTGTATGTTAAAGAAATAAAAATAAAACTATGGAATCTAAAAAAATATTTTTTAATTGGGTTATCAAGTTTTTTTTATATCTTCATGGCGTATTTTAAAAAAATAATTTTTTTACTAAAAGATGTTTTTTTATGCTATAATGCCGTCTTAATGAAAAAAATTTTTTTTATTTGGGGGATAATATAAATGTCGGATAATGAAGAAAGAAAAGAAGCTCTGGATAATGCTCTAAATTTAATAAAAAAACAATTTGGAGCCGGAGCAGTTATGAAATTTGGCCAAGCTAACAACGGAAAAGTTGACGTTATATCGACTGGTTTATTAAGTTTGGACATAAGTTTAGGAGTGGGAGGATTGCCAAGAGGACGCATTATAGAAATTTATGGACCTGAGTCTTCAGGAAAAACTACTCTTGCTTTAAATTGTGTTGCGCAGGTACAGAAAAACGGAGGAATCGCAAGTTATATAGACGCAGAACACGCACTTGATCCGGTTTATGCAGAAAAACTTGGGGTTGATATAAATGATTTATATATTTCGCAACCTGACAATGGAGAACAAGCACTGGAAATTGCGGAATCGATGTTAAAATCAAACGCAATAGATATTGTAATTATTGATTCTGTTGCAGCACTTGTTCCAAAAGCAGAAATCGATGGTGCGATGGGTGATTCTCATATGGGATTGCAAGCGCGTTTAATGTCTCAAGGTTTGCGAAAATTAACTGGCGTTACTAATAAGTCAAATGCGATCGTGATTTTTATAAACCAGTTAAGACAAAAAATCGGTGTTGTATATGGCAATCCTGAAACTACAACAGGAGGTCGCGCATTGAAATTTTATGCATCGGTTAGAATAGATATAAGAAAAGCCGATGCGATTAAAAGTGGCGAAGAAATTTATGGCAATAGAACGAAAGTAAAAATCGTAAAAAATAAAGTTGCTCCACCATTTAAAACTTGTGAATTTGATATTATTTATGGCGAGGGAATTTCTCGTGAAAGTGATGTTTTAGATTTGGCAGTAAATTTGGATTTAATAAATAAAAGTGGTGCTTGGTATTCATATGGTGGCGAAAAAATTGGACAAGGAAAAGAAAACGCAAAAATATTTTTAAAAGAGCATCCAGATATATTTGAAAAAATTTCGCATGAAATAAGGAAAAAATATAATTTAGATAAAGAACAATCCGAAATAAATAAAAAAAATAAATCCGGTGGAAATAAAAATGACAGCGATGGCAAAAAGGCATAAAAAAATAAATTTTATTAGTTTCGAAGGTTTAGACGGATCAGGAAAAACGACGCAAATTAATTTATTGGCAAAATATTGTGAGTGTGAAAAAATAAATTTTTTAGTTATACGTGAACCGGGTTCGAGTTTGATTGGCGAGAAAATAAGAATAATTTTAAAAGATAATGGAAATAATTTTATGGATGCAAAGGCAGAATTATTTTTGTTTATGGCGGCGCGAGCACAGTTAATGCGCGAGAAAATTATTCCTGCGTTGCAAAAAGAAATTTTGATTGTATGTGACAGGTTTATTGATTCGAGCGTTGCTTATCAGGGAATTGCAAGAAATTTGGGTGAAAATTTTGTTAAGCAAATGAATGATTTTGCTACGGATAATATTAAACCGGATTTGACATTTTTTTTGGATGTGACACCCGAGATTATTTTTAAAAGAAAAAATAAAAATCTTGATAGATTTGAAACTGAAGGGCTGGATTTTTATCAAAAAGTTTATTCGGGCTATAAAAAAATATTTTGCGAAGAAGAAAATAAAAATAGAGCGGTTTTTATTGATGGAAATTTAAAATGTGATGAGATACATGAAATGATTTTAAATAAGTTATTTGCGTAATGATATTTTTTGTTTTTTAGTTGTTGGTTTGAGAAGTCAAAAATAAGTTTATTCTTGTTTTTGGCTTTTTTTGTGTGCTGTTAAGTTTATTAAAAAAACTGTTTTGTATATGCGACAAAAAAATTGTTAATAATGCCCATGAAATTAAATTTTCTGGGGGCAAAAAAATTTGATAAAAAAATTTGTTTTATGGCTTGATAATAAAAAAATAATTTTTATCTCGTGTGTTTTAGGTTTTTTATTTAGTTTTTGTTTGTGCGTCATGGGAAAAAATTATTGTGAGGCAACGCAAAATTTAATTGCAAATAAAATTATAAGATTTCATGTTTTGGCGAATAGCGATAAAAAATCAGATCAGGAACTAAAATTAAAAGTCCGAGATGGTATTTTAAAAAAACTTGAGCCTGAGCTTAAAAAAGCAAAAAACAAATCGGAAACGCGAGAGATTTTAAAAAAAAATCTTGATGAAATAAAAATCGAAGCAGATAAAATTTTGAAAGAAAATAACTGCGAATATAAAACGAAAGTTAGTTTAGCTTATGATTATTTTCCAACGAGGCAGTATGGAGATATAAAATTTTTGCCCGGAAAATATGAGACGCTAAAAATAATTATTGGAAAAGGGCGTGGACATAATTGGTGGTGTGTAATGTTTCCGCCGTTATGTTTTATGGACATGACAAAAAAAGTTGTGCCTAAAAATTTAAAGAGTAAGTTTAAAAATATTTTGAGCGATGATGAATTTAAATTAATTAATTGTGAGAACGAAAAAAAATATGTAAAAGTGAAATTTAAAATTGTTGAGGCATGGCAAAATTTTAGTTTAAAAAATAATAAATTGGCAAAAAAAAATTAAAGGCAGGAATTTAATTTTGTGTGGAAAAAAAATTATTTGTGTGGCGATAATATTTTTTTTGATTATGGATATGTTTTTTTTTGGATATGAGGTTGATAAAAATGTTTTTGGTATGAATTATTCTTGGGGAGCGACAGGAGAAATTGTTTTTGAGATTCAAAAGAAATTAAATCGCTGGGGATATTTAGAAAATGAGCCAGATGGAATTTTTGGATATAAAACTTATGACGCAGTTAAAAAGTTTCAAGAGAAAAATAATTTAAAAGTGGATGGAATAGTCGGGCCACAAACTTTTGAGGCGCTTGGAATTTCACAGCAAGAAAATCACAAGAATTTTTTTGTTTCGTCGAATCGCGAACATAATATTTGGTTGTTGGCATGTTTAATAAATGGTGAGGCGCGAGGAGAAAATTATATTGGAAAAGTTGCGGTTGGAGCCGTTGTTTTAAATCGCGTAAAAAGTTCTAGCTTTCCAAATACAATTCCGGAAGTAATTTATCAAACCGGACAATTTGATTCTGTTTATGATGGACAAATAAATTTATTACCTTCGGATTCATGTTTAAATGCAGCACGCGATGCAATGAACGGATGGGATCCAACAAACGGGGCAATTTATTACTGGAATAACGAAAAAGCAAATAATCGCTGGATAAAAAATTTAGCTGTTAATTTAAAAATCGGCAATCATAGTTTTTCATTTGGATAAAAAAATTTGAAATAGATTTTTTGTGTTAAATTAATATTCTAAGCTAATTTTTAAATACACTATCAAACGGTATTTTAAGTTTTATAATAAAGACTATAGAGACAAAAAAATTTTGTAAGCATAAATAATCAAAACTGATTTTTAAAAAATTTATGTTGGAGTAAATTTTTATTTTTAGTTGATTTGATGAAAAATATTTGTTAAAATTAATCTCATACAAAAAATATTTGGGGTTGTGATTAAAAATGAAAGAAAATAATGATTTTAAAATAGGTGGTTCAAGTGAAAGTAAATTTGAGATGTTAAATTTAATAAAAGACAATGCGACTTTTTTTAACTTTTGCGTTAATACTGATGACGGTAATAAAGCAGACTGTGAAAAAATCGATAACGCAAAAAAAACACTCGATAGTATTTATCATGTTTATGAAGAAGTAAATAAATATGAAAAAAGTAACACACTAAAAGTAAATTCAGAAAGCAATCAAATCGCAGATAATTCAACGGATCGTATTGTTATGCCTGGAACGGATTATCATGGTGATAGGCGTTCTTTTCAAGCTGGCGTAATATCAGAGTTAGTAACTTGGAAAAAAGATGTAATTTCAGTTATGGATGTTACAGATGGAGAAGTATTATTTACCGGCACAGTAGATAAAATCAAAGCAAACATATCTGAAATTAAAAACAAGCTAGAGAAAAAAAATAAGGATCATCAAATAAAAGTAAAAGAGAAAGTTAAAAAAATTATTATTTGTGGAATAGCAACGCATCTACAAAAAAAATTAAAATGTGATTCGTGTGATTGCGAAGTTGTCCAAGACGAAAAAGTTAAAATTACAATAAATGGTGGACAAGAAACTTTTAAAAAAGAAATTTTTAAAGATAAAAATACCAAGTCGATTTCGATTGAATTTGATATAAATCGAGTGGTTGATATACTTGTAGATATAAAGACAAGCGACCAACAGAAACAAGGGAGGCTTTGTGATTATTTTGGTAAAGCAAAATTTTACGATGTGTTAGATGACATCGTTTGTACAGCGATGCATAAATTTTTAGCACAGTTTTTTCGTATATCAAAACAACAAAAAGTAGCTTTGGTTCATGATTTTGAATTTAATAAAGATTTTAATCCTGAAAAACAAAAAGTTATATTGCTTGGAGATTATATTGACAAAGGTGATGGTAGTTGCGAAATTCTGTGCATGATATCAAATATACAAAAAAGAATATCTGAATCTGATGATGAACATTTTAAAAATAATAAAGATTGTTTTGTTGCAATAAGCGGAAACCATGAAAGTGATTGTTTGTGGAAAGCAGATTTCAAGCAAATCAATGTTGTGTGCAATGCGGAAAATAGTCGTTATGCAAATGATTTAGCAAAAAAAATGATGGCAGAGGGGCAACTGGTTTCCGGTCATGTCATTGCATCGAATGCCGATAATGAATTTTTTTCTTTTTCACATACTTATATTATTAAAACCGATTGTTATCTTATAATGCGACAAATTTTTCAACTCGAAGACCTTTTGAAAAATATAAACAATGAAGTTTGGATAAACAATGATAGTAATAAAAACGAATTTGTTCAGTCAACAAGAGAAACTTATGGAAACAAAATAAATAATTACGGTAAAAAAATATTGCAATTGCTTGCAAAAAGATATGAAACCGTTAAAAATTCAAATAAATACGTCGGTGTTTTACAAAAAGTAGACAATAATTCTTTGACTATCCAAGAAAAATTAGAACAGCATGAAGTAGCAATATTTCAAAATAAAAAAGTTTTAACAGAGGGAAAGCAGTTTTATGATGATTTAAAAAACATACTTTCTGACAAAGATTTTTTTGAGTTAAGATATTTGGCGATGGATACGCTTGTATATCCGATTGCAGCTTCAATAGATGAAAAATTGGACTTGTGTTTGGATAGTATTTCTAATTATAATTACGAAGTTCCTCTAAAATTTATGTTGTCTAATGCTTACTTGGCTTTTTCAGATTTTTTTGGTGGTTTCGCTTATGCTCCTGATTGTTTGAAGTCAGTTTTAAGAATTGTTGATGAAGAAAAATACGGCAAATATTCGCTAAATTGTTTGAATTGGCAAAGATTCTTTGAGCTGCCTGAAAGCATTATTATTCCAGACAGCAAGCAAGTTGTCGGTCATGACGCGGTACGAAAGCAAAAACATGAATTTGTGGTGTTTCATTCACGGATTATTGGGATAGATATATTGCAAAGTGCTGGATACAACTATAAAAACAAGACTTCATATGTTAACAAAACATTTATAAATACGGGAAGCATCGCAGAAAGTTATACAAACACATATACAGTAAATTCTATAAATTCCGCAAAACCAGATCTTTACGAATGCGATTTTCGTAATGATATATTTAACGGCGAAAATTTAGGGTACAAATTGCTACTAGAACCAGAACTAGAACCTATGACCGAAAAGACGTTTTCTAAAAAGTGGGTATCAATTATTTTAGAACTTTTGCTTATTGTTATAGGATTGTTATTAACTTTATTTGGATACATGCAAATTCTTGGTATTATTTTATTGGTTTTTGGAACTATAGGACTTTTTGTTAGCACATTTTTTCATGACAAAATCGCTAATTGGATTTGTAATTTATATTTTAAATGTTGTGGGATAAGTACCGATCAAATTTACACCGATCAAATTTACGAAGAAAGAAAAAATTTTGATTTAGAAACAGATAATAAATCACCAAAAATATTAACTATTCACAACGAAAGCAAAATTTATAATCATTAAATCAGCAAATTAGTAAATCAAATCAATGCGAAACATTGGAATAAATTTTACGAGAGCAAAAATATTAATTTAGCCACCTAAATTTATTTAGATATCAAAAAAAATCATCGTAAATAAATAATGAAATAGCGA
>CAMKTI010000056.1 GCA_946415665.1 uncultured Clostridia bacterium | reverse complement strand
AGACAAGAAATTTTGACTTCTATAAGATTTTTATCTTGCAAACAAAAAACTCTCGCATCCCCGAGAGTATTTTATTTAAATCTACCAATTTTATTTATTACGCTACTCATCCTCATTATTATCATTATTTTCATTTTCATTTTCACGTTCATTCATTTTCATTTCATAAAAGTATTCATGAACACCTATAACAGCTTCAATATTTTGCGGAGTTATCAAACAACAATAAGTTATTCCCTGATCCTGATCATCTTCAATCGTCGCAGAATCTCCATTTTCATTTAAATAATCTCTAAACTCATTAAAATACTTAATTTCATCGCCGTCAAATAAATACAAATGCTTATCTATTTCTTGATTAATTTTTATTCCAAATTTAATCAAATTTGCTTTTACCGTATCATCTTTTTCTGCAAAATCTTCCGTCGTCATTATTACCAGTTTTTTATCTTTAAATTGCAAAATCAAATTTTTATTAACCAGATTAAAAATTAAATTTCCGTCGCTAAAAATCAACGGCGAATTAGAATTATTACTACTACTCGAACCATTACTATTCGACTGATTTGCCATCTGCTCAGCTTGTCTCATTCTAAGCACAAAACTTTGTTTTTCATTAGTCTCAATTTCTCGCGAAAAATCTAAAACCATATCTATATTATCAGCATAATCTTTATCATTTTTTAGACTAACCATCTTATTAAACAACACATTCCTTTCTTTTTTTTCTTTATATTTACTTAATAAATCAGCCATCTGTTCCAAAACACCATACGAAAATTTTCGTTCGCTTACTAATCTTACAATACTATTTTTTATATCCTCATGTTCTTTTCCATATTTATCACTCAATTTTTCTACATAAAACTTACTTGCCTGCGCAACATAATTTTTATCATTTTTATCTATTTCGCCCATCAATAAATATTCTTTTATATATATAAAATCTGCTTCATTATTCATATTACATGCGACATTTATAATATAATTCCGTCTAAAAAAATCATTAGCTTTCTCCAATATTTTTTTTAACGCGCTAAATCCAAAAAAGCTAAAATTTTCATTTCTAAAAATCTTTTCCGCCTTAAACTTATATATTCCACAAATAACATCGCAGCTAAATTTCATGCTATCAATTTCTGACATAATATTTTTATTTCCAATCAAATCTTTTACATGCTTAAATATAACATCAAATTCATCATTATTTTTTACTAACTTCATCAGCTTTACAATATCTTTTTTTTTATTTTCATTATTTATTTTTACCAGATACCAAATTAATTTTTTTAATTTATCATAACCTACATTATTCTCAAGCCAAATTTCATCCAAATTCAATTCAAAAACTTTTACTATATAATCCGGACTAATCAAATTAGCATTTATATCATAAATTAATTTTTCTACATCTTTCAGCTTATCAAAATATAATTTTATATCATCAAAAATTTTATTACTCCTTAAAACGCAAATCAAACTTGCTAATCTTTCTCTTTCAATCTCATCATCTATTTTTTTTAAATAATTCATCGCCTCAATTTTACAATTCAAATCCAAAAATCTATTATTAAATATTTTTCTAATCTTAAATCTATCTGCTTCATCATAAACAATTTTACGGAACGTAACTAAAACCTTTTGATTACTTAAAAAAATATCTTCGTGCTCAATTAATTTTTTAAAAAACGGTCTTAAAATTTTATATTCTTCACTAGAATTTATCATACAAATCAAACTCGAAATTTTTTCAGCCCCAAAATTATCTTTTTCATTTACAAAAAACTTTATAGCGTCTTTTAAATCTTCAAAACTTAAATTTTTATTCTCTAAAATTTTATTTCCATCCTCATCATCTTCAGACACACTTAATAATTTTTTATAATAACCAGCAATAAAATTTATCAAATCAAAATCTTTTTCATCCAAACTAAAATTCCCATGAAAATCATTTAAAAACCTCTCAGCAAAAACAAATTCAGAGTCATTTTTCAATCTTAAAATCAAATCACAAATCAAATCGCGTTCACTATTTTTTCGTCTTGAAATTATTTTTTCACATCTATTTATTACTTCAAAACTAAATTTTTCTTGCTCAATAATTTCTAAAACATAATTATTTACTCGTGAGAAAACAAAATATCTTGCATATAAATTTTTAACTTGCTTCATATTATTAAAAAACAACTCTCTATCTTTCGCTAATCTCAATAAAAACTTCTCGCAATAATAAAACTCATTATCACAATCAATTTTTTTTATCAAAGCTAAAACATTATTTATTCGTGTTTCACTTTTATTACATTTTTCCAATACCAAACTAATTTTTTTTATCACACTAAAACTAAAATTTTTTTTTAAAACTATTTCTCCGCCCGTAAAATAAATTTTCAGCATCACAGGCAAAACTTCAGTCAACCCAAAATTATTTTTTTCTATCAATTTTGGCAACTCATCAAATACAGATAAAAATCTTATAAAAATCTTAATCTCTTCAAATTCTCTATCATCATAAATTAACTTAATTAATTCTATCGCATTATCCAATTGCTCCTGACGAAAATTTTTATCATCTTGCAATCTCATTACAATACTAAACGCACTATTTAAACTATCTTGCGATAATCTATCATTTATTACTCTACTTTTAATTTTATCATAAATCATTACTGCTTCCTGCACACTTATTTTTTTTTTCAAAATATCTTCCGTTAACTTTTTGCATCCAACAATCGAAATAAAAACCGGTTTTATCAAATTACAATCATTATCCGTTTTTATATTATTAAGCCAAATTTTAACATCGCTTTGCTTTTCATTTTCAATTACTTTATAAATATCAGCAACAAAAACTAAATTATCAAAGCTTAAATTCTCTTTAACCCTGTGCAAATTATATCTTGCAACATTAACTGCATTCCAAAAATTTTTTTTATCCGACAAAATATTTTCATACAATTCATCACTATAAACAATTTCTTTTAAACAACTTTCGCATTTTAAAAATTCATCGTCATTATTAATTATATCCAACAAATAAAAAAACCTTTCGCAATACTCAACTTCATCAAAATCATTTATAATCCCAGCAATTTTTTTTTTCACATCAAAACAAAACTTCTTATTTAAAATTAATTCCGCTCCAAAATTATCTATAATCTTTAACTCTTTATCATAAAATTTTTTTACTACATCAAAAAAATTAAAACCATCTTCAATATATTTTTCTACATTATCAAAATCAACATTTTCAAAAAAATCACGAGCAAAATCAAATTTATCTGCTTTTAAATCATCTTCATTAATTAAATCAATCAAATTACAATCACTAATTTTTTTCGCATATTCATTTCCTATTAAATCCACCAATTCATCATATAAAACATTTTTCACTTCTAACACCTCGCCAGATATTCAATTATAAAAAAAATAAGCAAAAACATTTTTTTACTCAAAAAATAATATTCGCTTATTCATCTTTTTCATTTTCCCAAAACCTCTCGCGCACATTCTACTATATTTCCAACATTAAATCCATATTTATCAAACAAAATTTTACTAGGCGCAGATTTTCCAAATTCATCCATACAAATAATTTTTCCATCTAATCCAACATATTTATGCCATCCAAAACTTGCCCCAGCTTCAACCGCTATTCTCGCTCTTATATTTTTTTTCAAAACACTTTCTTTATACTTATCACTCTGCCTATCAAAAATTTCAAAACAAAACATACTTACTACTCTCGCATTTATTTTTATCTTTTTTAACTCTTCATACACATCACAAATTAAACTTACCTCCGATCCCGAAGCCATTAAAATAATTTCCGGCTCATCACTATCTTTTAAAATATAAGCACCTTTTAAAGCTCCAATCCCCGTTTCTTCTAGCAATTTTAATTTCTGCCTAGATAAAATTAAAGCACTTGGTCCCGAATTCCTTTTTAAAGCACAATACCAAGCAATCTCAGTTTCTTTAATATCACACGGCCGCATAACATAAAAATTTGGCATACTTCTCAACATAGCTAATTGCTCAATCGGCTGATGCGTCGGCCCGTCTTCTCCAACTCCAATACTATCATGCGTCAAAATATTTATTACAGGCAAACCCATTAACGCAGCTAATCTCATTGCCGGCTTCATATAATCACTAAATGCAAAAAACCCAGAAATATAAACTTTTAATCCACCATGTAAAACCAAACCATTTGCAATTGCTGCCATAGCATGTTCACGAATTCCAAAATGCATATTCGATCCTGTTCTATTTTCACAAGAATAAAACTCACAATTCTTCATAACACTTTTTGTCGACGGCGCAAGATCTGCCGAACCACCAAATAAATTTTCTATTCTCTCGCTTATTTTATTTAAAACTATTTCAGATGCCGATCGTGTTGCCAAATCTTCTTTATAATCCAATAACTCTTTTTCGCTTAAATCCAAATCCACATCATTTTTAAACCAACTTTCAAACTTTTTTCCTAAATCTCCATATTCTTTTTTATATTTATCAAACAAATCATTCCATTTTTTTTCATTATCTTCACATGATTTTTTTATCTCATTCATATAATCCAAAGCTTTATCCGGCACAAAAAAACTTTCTTTATAATTCCAGCCAAGTTTATCTTTTAACAACAAAATTTCTTTTTCTCCCAAAGGCTCTCCATGAGCACAAGATTTTCCCTGTTTATTCGGCGATCCATAACCAATCTTAGTTTTAATTTCTATTATGCTTGGCCTCGTTAAATCACTTTTAGCGCTACAAATAGCATTATATATTTCCGATAAATTATTTCCATCTAAAACTTTCAAAGTTTGCCAACCATAAGCTTCAAACCTCTTTAAAACGTTTTCTTTAAAAGCAATTTCCGTGTTACCCTCAATAGTGATATTATTCGAATCATATAAAATAATTAATTTTCCCAATTTCAAAGTTCCAGCAAGAGAAGCAGCCTCTGACGAAATTCCTTCCATTAAACAACCATCGCCACATAAAACATAAGTAAAATGATTAACTAAATCACAATTTACTCTATTAAATTTCGCTGCCAAATAACTTTCTGCCAAAGCCATTCCAACTGCATTAGCGATTCCTTGCCCTAGCGGTCCTGTCGTTACTTCAACACCAGGAGTTTTTTTATATTCCGGATGTCCCGGTGTTATACTTTCCCATTGCCGAAAATTTTTTAAATCATCAAGACTTAAACCATATCCAAATAAATACAACAAACTATATAACAAAGCCGAACCATGTCCGGCCGATAAAACAAATCTATCGCGATTCAACCAAGACGGATTATTTGGATTATGCTTTAAAAATTTTGACCATAAAACAAAAGCACTCGGTGCAATTCCTAATGGCATTCCCGGATGTCCAGATTTTGCTTTTTCAATCATTTCGACCGATAAAATTCTTAAATTATTTATAACTAACTCATCCGTTTCATTAAACATAATTTTCTCTCCAATCAATTTTTATTGCTAAATACTTCCCAATCTTTTAAAAACTTTTTTATTCCTGCATCCGTCAACGGATGATTAACCATTTGCATTAAAATTTTATAAGGCACAGTCGCTATATCAGCCCCTAGTTTTGCCGCTTGCGTTATATGCATAGGATTTCTTATACTCGCTGCTATTATTTCCGTTTTTATTTCCTGCGCATTAAAAATATCTACTAAATCACCTATTAAATCTAATCCGTCAAATCCAATATCATCTAATCTTCCCAAAAAAGGACTTATATAATCAGCGCCTGCATTCGCTGCTAATAATCCTTGATTCGCAGAAAAAATTAACGTCACATTAGTCTTTATATTTTCTCGCGACAAAATTTTAACCGATTTTAAACCATCTACCGTCATCGGCAATTTTATTACTATATTTTTATTTATCTCAGCTAATTTTTCTGCTTCTTCAACCATTTTTTTATAATCCAAACTTATTACTTCAGCACTTATTGGCCCGTCAATTATTTCACAAATTTCTTTTATAACCTCAAAAAAATCTCGACCTTCTTTCGCAATTAAACTCGGATTAGTTGTCACACCGCAAATAATCCCTAAATCACTCGCTTTTTTTATTTCTTCAACATCCGCCGTATCAATAAAAAATTTCACGTTTAAAAAACTCCCTTTTATTTTTTTTTACTCAACCGAAATTAAATAATAATATAACGGCTGTCCACCATCATAAATATCCGCTTCAATATCTTCATATTTTTCTTTTATATAATCTAAAATTCCTTTTGCTTTTTCCAAATTAATTTCTTCACCATAATATAAACTTAAAATCTTTCCACCATCTTTTAATAACAAATCAATCAAATCTTTCGTTGCTGCATCTAAATCTTTATTACAAACAACAACATCACTTTCTAACGTTCCGATATAATCACCGCGTTTTATTTTTATATTATTTACTTCTGTATCACGAGCCGCATAAGTAATCTGTCCTGTTTTTATCAAACTTATTGCTTCACACATCTTTTTTATCATCTGCTCGTTATTATTCTCTTCTTCTAAATTATTTTCTTGCTCATTTAAACTTAAATCACTCGGAATATAATTTAATAACGCATTTAATCCTTGCGGAATAGTTTTCGTAGGCAAAACAATTATTTCTTTTTCTTTACATAAATCCATTGTCTGTTTTGCCGGCATTAATACATTTTTATGATTAGGCAAAATAATTATTTTCTTCGCGTTTATTTTATTTATAGCCTTAACTAAATCTTGCGCACACGGATTCATTAATTTCCCACCGTCAATAACTTCATCTGCTCCAAGATTTTTAAATAAATCTATTAAGCCATTTCCCATTGCCACTGCTAAAATTCCAATATCTTTTTTAGATCCCAAATTAGCTTCTAAATTATTTTCGCTTTGCGTTCTTAAATTTTCAAATCTCGCATTAAACAAATCACAATATTCAAACGCTTTTTCAATAACTTTTCCGGGCTTATTTGTATGCACATGAATTTTCGTAAATTCATCTCCTTCAGTAACAACAAGTGAATCTCCAATCTTTAATAAAAATTCTTTTAACTCGTTTAAATTATCTTCACAAATATTATTTACATCCATTAAAACTTCATAATCAAAATCAATCTTTTCCACTTGAACATTTTTTTTAACAGAAAAATTTTTTTTCTCATCCTTTTCTTTTTCAAAATCAAAAATTACATTTTCATCTAGAGCTCTTAAAGCACCTTCTAAAATAAATAATAAACCTCTCGCACCAGAATCAACAACTCCCGCTTGTTTTAATTCTGGCAACATTTCTCGTGTTTTATCCAAAACTCCTTTGCAAAAAACAATCGTTTCCCAAATGGCATCTTTTAAATTCTTTCCGTTTTTTATTTCTTTCTCAAACTTTAATGCTATCTCGCGCGACATAGTTAAAATAGTTCCCTCTTTCGGTTTCATAACAGCTTTATATGCCATTTCCGAAGCTCTTTTACACGCGATAACTAAATCATTTTTCGAAGCACAACTTAAATGCTCGAGCGATTTCGCAAAACCACGAAATAATTGCGACATAATTACTCCTGAATTTCCTCGGGCACCTTTTAATGCTCCCATAGCCGCACTTTTTGCTACTTCTCCTATATCACAAGAATCTAAATCTTCTATTTCTTTTTTTGCTGCTTGAACCGTCAACCACATATTCGTCCCTGTGTCACCGTCTGGCACCGGAAAAACATTTAGTTCATTAACATACTCATGATTTTTGCTTAATTCCTCTGCACCAGAAATTATCATCTTAGATAATAATTTTCCATCAATCTCTAAAATACCCAATATATTCCACTCCTATTTATTAAAAATATCGACTTAATCAACTCTTACACTCTCTACAAAAATATTGATTCTATCAACGTCAAAACCTAAATTTTCTTTTAGTTTATATTTAACAGTTTTTATTAAAGTGTCAACTATCGCTGAAATATTCGTACCGAATTCAACAATAATATGCATATCCAAATTTAATAAATTATTATTCGAATATAATTTAATTCCTTTAGACAAATTTTCACGCCTTAAAAGTTCCACAAAACCGTCTTTTACATTTCGCGAAGCCATTCCAACTATGCCATAGCATTCATTTGCTGCACTACCAGCTATTTTTGCAATTACTTCGTTCGCAATAAAAATATTTCCCAGTTCATTTTTTATATTTGGCAAAAATATTCCTCCCCAAATTTAATCTCTCGCTTATTTACTAAAAAACAACTTCTTAAAATCTCTAAAACCAAATTTTATACCACACAAATTTATTTTAAAACTAAACATCGCCATAAATATTAAAAAAAAATACTCATAGCAAACCGTATTATAAACAAAACATCCCTTTAACAAAAAAAATAAAATCCAAATTTAATTTATAAACATTAAACAAAAAACTTCGACAAGCATAATATAAATTTGTACAACAAAAGAATCACTCGACCAAAAAATATCGCCGTGATTCTTTTTTATTTTTTATTACACAAAACAAACTTTAAAAAAACATTTTAATCAGGGAGGAAAAATAATTTGGGAAAATATTTTATTACAGGCCAAAAAAAAATAGACGGGAGTATAAATTTAATTGGCAGTAAAAATTCTGCTCTTCCAATTTTAGCAGCAACTTTATTAAATTCAGGTGAAAATATAATTCATAACTGCCCAGATATTTCAGATACACATACAGCTATGCAAATTTTAAAATATCTTGGTTGCAAAGTTAAATATCAAAATCATACAGCAATAATAAATTCCGCTAGCTTAAATAAATTTATCATGCCAAAAAATTTAGTAAAAAAAATGCGTTCGTCAATAATTTTTATGGGCAGTCTTTTATCTCGTTTAAAAAAAATAAAAATAAATTATCCGGGCGGTTGTTCTCTTGGAAATCGACCAATCGATTTGCATTTAAATTCTTTAAAAAAACTGGGAGTAAAAATTTTTGACGACCAAAAAAATATAATTTGTGAAGCAAAAAATTTAAAACCAAATACAATCAGATTAAAATTTCCAAGTGTAGGCGCAACACAAAATATTATTCTCGCTTCAATATTTATAAAAGGCGAAACAAAAATAATTAATCCTGCACGCGAACCAGAAATAATTGACCTACAAAATTTTTTAAAAAAAATGGGCGCTAATATAAATGGTGCTGGAACAAATCAAATTATAATTACGGGTGTAAAAAAATTAAATAATACAGAGCATACAATAATTCCCGATAGAATCGTCGCAGGAACTTTTTTACTCGCCGCAATAATCACTCATGGACAAATACAAATAAAAAAAATCATCCCACATCATTTGCCATTAATAAATTTTTTGCAACTAGGCAGTGAAATAAATTTATCCAAAAACACAATCATTTTAAAAGCCCCGAAAAAAATTAACCCCATAAAAAAATTAATTACAAAACCTTATCCGGGATTTCCAACTGATTTGCAGGCACAATTTGTTTCCGTGCTTTCACTTGCTCACGGAAAAAGTTTTGTACAAGAAAAAATTTTTGACGCACGAAATAAACATATTCACGAATTAATAAAAACCGGTGCAAAAATAAAAATCCTAAAAGATAATTCTAGTTTTATTATCAACGGGGTAAAAAAAATTTATGCGAGCAATTTAATTTCCAAAGATTTACGTGGTGGTGCAGCTTTAATTTTGGCAGGACTTGCTGCTCAAGGACAAACAATAATTCACGATCAAAATTTTATTTCACGTGGCTACGAAAATATTTCACGTGATTTAAATAATCTTGGCGCACAAATAAATTTTTTTAACTAAAAAAAATCGCTCGGGCAAAAAATAATTTCGCTCGAGCAATACCTTTTTCATAACGCAAATATTATTCGCAATCACAACAACAATTATTTTCTTTATCATTGCATCCACAGTCACAATCACTGCCATGTTTATCATGATAACCACAATCATATTTATATTCATATTTATGGCAACAGTTAAATAAAACAATTTTTATAAATGCGACAACCGAAAACGCAAATAAAAAAACAGACGTCAAAACTAATAAAACATCTTTTACACACTCAAAACTATCATGATTTGTCAAAACATCAAAAGATTTTAAAGCTGGTTTCATAAAAGCCACCTTCCTTAATTTTTTTTTAACAAGCCTTAAAAAAATTTGCTTGTGAAACAAATATATCACAGCAAAAATATATCAAAACAAATTTTTTACCAACGTGTTTTTTTATTTTTTATATATTCTTATCGTAATAGTAAATAAATATTCATACCTAGTAAAAAAAATATTTATGCTTGATAGATATAGCGAATTTATTTTTAATTTTTATTTGCGGATCATGCATCGGTAAAAATTTATTCTTGTTTTTGGTTTAATAATTGACTGGTTAATCAAAAAACAAATTGATAAACGATATTTTTGTATTTGCCCAAAATTATTTTTTATAAAAATTGTATCGGTTTGTCGAAAAAAAACGCAGCGTTATGATTATCTAGACAGTATCTACATGAAAAAAATTTAAAAGAATGACAAATACATAAAGATACAACAAACATAATATAGAAGCAATGAAAGCATCAAGCGTTTTAGCGTATCGAGTGGCGATATCGCGCCAACGTTTAAAAGCAAGGAAAGTATTCTCGATAATATGTCTAAAGCGATAAAGTTTACGATTATAATCACGTTGTTCAAGCCTGTTGCGTTTTGGAGGAATAACTGATTTTATATTTCGTTTTGCTATAGCTATATAAGACAAAATTTCGTTAGTATCGTAGGCACGATCTGCGAATAATAATTTTGCATCGATGTTTTTGAGCAA
>CAMKTI010000055.1 GCA_946415665.1 uncultured Clostridia bacterium | reverse complement strand
AAATCAAAATATAAAAAATGAAAACTCTAATAATACGAATAACAATAAAATAGAAGAAGAAAAAAAAGAGAATGATAAAAATATAGAAGATAATAAAGAACTTTATGAGGATATAAAAGAAACAAATAAATGTGACAAAGATAAAAAATAAAGAATCATGATTATATTCAATGTTATTTATTAATTATTTAATTCACAGTGTGACCTGAGTTAATCACAATTAATAATATAATATATGATTTATATATTTTAATAATAATTAAATATTAAATATTTTTAAAATAAAAAAAATTAATAATTTAATGAAAATTATTTTGATGATGTTAGTAATTGGGGATTGAAAAAAGCTGAGCCGGAAGAATATGAAATAAAAAATTATGTAAAGACTAGCAACAAAGATTTAGATAAATTAAAAAATGATTTGTTGGAATATATTTCGAGTGTAAAAAATAAATTTTTAAGTGAGCTGCTAAAAAAGATTTTTGATGAAGAGAGATTAAAAATATTTTGTGAGCATTCGGCGGGAAAATCTATGCATCACAGTTTTTTTGGTGGTTTGTTAGAACATACTGTTTCGGTTGTAGAAATTTGTGATTTTATGTGTAAAAGAAATAAATTAATTGATAGAGATATTTTAATTACGTGCGCAATTTTGCATGATATAGGAAAAATATATGAATTAAATGATTTTCCGGAAAATAATTATAGTGATGCGGGAGAATTAATCGGGCATATAGTTATTGGCTCGGATTTAATTAGCAAAAAAATTTGTGATATAAATAATTTCCCAGAGGATTTGAGATTAAAGATTTTGCATTGTATTTTATCGCATCACGGAGAATATGAATTTGGATCGCCGAAATTGCCAAAAACAATTGAAGCGCTTGTTTTACATTTTGCTGATGATTTGGATGCAAAGACAAAAATGTTTGAAGAGCTTGCAGAAAATGATAAAAGTGATTCGAATTGGACAAGTTATAATAAAATATTAGAAAGAAGATTATTAAAGCCAAATGTATAATAAGAGCGAAAATATTTCTGCGAGCGAAATAAATAAGTTTATTTATTGTCCATATCAATGGTATTACGAAAGATTTTATGGGCAAAAAAAAATTTTAGAGATTTTAAAAAGCAAAAGAGAAAAAAAAATAAAATGGCAAAATTATGACGCGGGCGAAAATAAATTTGCGAAGGGAAATTATTTTCATAAGACGTTTAGAAAAAAATATTTGTTTGAGCGTAGGAAAAAGATATTTTTATTTTTTATTTTGGTGATAGGAATTTTATCGTGTTTATTTTTTTGGGATATAAATTTTGCTATTTTCTTAGGCTTGGTTTTATTGATAGAAATTTTTTTCGTGCGAAATATAAAAAAAACGAATATTAAATTTCCGTATTGGCCATGGGTTTTAATTTATTCTGATGAAAAAAATAAAAAGCAAAATAATACTATTAAAACTAAGGTTTTATTTGACAAAAAAAATAAATTATCTGGCAAGCCAGACTTAATTTATAAAAATATAATTACAAAAAATATAATTCCAATAGAGTTAAAAAGCGGTCAAGTCGGAAATTATAAAAAACCCAAACCGGGCGATTTATTTCAAGTAATTGCATATTTTATTATCTTGGAAAATTGTTTTAAAAAAAAACCACGCTATGGATATTTGATATATTCTGATTATATGTTTATGATTCCAAATAAAAGATATTTGAGAAAAAAAGTTTTAAAAGCGTTAAAAGATATGCGTTTTATGCTTAAAAAAAAATTTATTTCGCATGAAAAAAATTTATCGGCATGTAAAAAATGTATTTGTAATAATTCGGTTTGTAAAATATAAAAAATCCCGCTGCAAAAATTATTATTCACGGGATTTTTTTTGTGTATTATATTTTTTATGCAAGGGAAAAAATGGTCAGAAAACAAAATTTTTTTGGTTCTGATTTTCATTATAGATGTGTAGCCACACAAAATTTTGCTTTTATATATCAAACTATCTATCTGCAAAACCATATTTTTATATAAAATATTTTTTTACAAAAAAGTCTTGATAAGTAAAATTTGTTTTGGTAAAATAACAGCAGAGATATTTATTGACGTCGGTATTTATTGACGTCATTTTTTTACTTGATTAAAATTGTAGGAGGAGGTTCAATGAAAGAAGAAACAGATGATATGCTTAAAGATGAAATGTTAAATAAGCTAGAGAACAAAGTTGAATCGATAGAATGTCACGAGTTTTTTTGGGATGATGATCGGAAAAAATATTTTCCACAATATAAAATTGGGATAGCACATGGTATGTGGCGAGCTTATGTTTCAGCTTTTTATGCAATGTTTACTGGGCGAGGCTTTTATGGTAACGCTAAATTAAATTATTTGGATTGGAAAGAGAGAATCGCTGCAATAGTTTTTAATCTGATAAGTTTTGGGGGATTGGCAAGTTTAATATTTGGTATTATAAACTTATCGCCGTTTTTATTAGTGGTTGGCGGAGTTTTAGTGTCAGCTGGCCTTTATTCAGCCTGGCTTGGTGCTAAAATAGCAAAAGAATCGCGGCGAATCTACGTAAGAATACAAACCATAGAATCGCGACAAGGAAAACATAACTGGCAGTTTGTTGCCAAAGATGTGGAAAACATCACATTGATTCCGGTGCAAAGTGGTGATAAACTGATATCCGATGGGGTAGATATTAACTATATCTTAGATATAGGACCTATCTTCTTTTCTTCTCTTCAGAAAAATTCTGAAATTCTAAACGATAATTTTTAAATCAAAATGAACTATTATAAATATTTTATTCAGCAGAGGCAGTTAAATTGCTTTTGCTTTTTTTTATTTTTAAGCTTAAATTTTTTGGTATAAAAATATTTTTTTACAAAAAAGTCTTGACAAGTAAAATTTTTTTTGGTAAAGTAACAATGAAGGTATTTATTGACGTCGGTATTTATTGACGTTATTTTTTTATTTACAGGAGGGAGTAAAATGAAAAAGGAAAGTGAGAATACGTTTAAAAATGAAAAATTAAATGAGCTGGAAAACGAACCAATAAAATGTCATGTGCGTTATTTTGGGTCGTTTAATGAATCTTATTCAAAAAAAATATTTGTACGTGATATGTTTGTAACTTCATTTGTCACTTGTTTTCGTGCTGTATTTAATATTAATAAGCCGGCAAAACATAGTATAGGAGAAAGAGTTTTTGCAGCTGTTTTTCTTTTGGCGTTTGTGTTAGGTTTGGTTGGTTTAGCAGTTGGGATAATAAAAAGTTTGCTAATTTTATCGATAATTGGAATTGGCCTACTTTTATTTGGGTTATTTCAAGCCGTTGTATGTGCTAAAGTGTCAAAGGATAGAAACGCGTATTATGTTAGGCAGGAGAAAATAGGAGAACAAACGTATGATTATGCGATTGGCAAACTAGCATATGATAATCAAAAAAAATTTGTTGTTGTTCCAAACTCAGAAGAATGTATCGATGTTATTGATCCGAATAAAAATCAATAAAACTGTATTAAAGAAAGATTTTGTTTGGCAAAGGCATACTAATTGCTTTTGCTTTTTTTTATTTTTTTATGTTAGCCTTAAAAAAAAACTAAAGGTGTGAAAAGTTTGGGAGAGAAATATTTTGCGCTGTATAGAAAATATCGTCCGAGAAAATTTTGTGATGTGGTCGGGCAGGAAAATATCATAAAGACTTTGGTAAATCAAATAAAATTAAATCGTATATCACATGCATATTTATTTTGTGGGACGCGCGGAACAGGAAAAACTTCGGTGGCAAAAATTTTTGCGATGGCGTTAAATTGTTTTGAGAATAAAAAAAATAATTTAGCTGAGCCATGTTTTAATTGCACGAGCTGTCAAGATATTTTGAATAAAAAAGATATGAATGTAATTGAAATTGATGCGGCGAGTAATAATGGCGTTGATAATATAAGAGAAATTCGTGACGAAGTAAAATATCCGCCGGTAAATGCGAAATATAAAATATATATAATTGATGAGGTGCATATGCTTTCGAGCGGAGCGTTTAATGCGCTTTTAAAAACTTTGGAAGAACCGCCGGAACATGTAATTTTTATTTTAGCGACGACGGAACCACAAAAGATTCCTGTAACGATTATTTCGAGATGTCAAAGATTTGATTTTAAAAGAATAAAAAAAGATAAAATGTTTGCGGCAATAAAAAAATATATGGCGGAAGAAAAAATAAATATTGATGATGATGCGGTAAATTATGTGATTTATTTGTCGGACGGGGCAATGCGTGATGCTTTAAGTATTTTGGATCAGGTTATTGCTTTTTATTTTGACGAAAAAATTGATTTAAAAAAAGTTATCGAGATAACTGGGGCGGCTGATGACAGTTTTTGTTGTGAGTTTTTAAATTGCTTTTGTGAGAAGAATTTAAATAAAATTTTGGAGATGATAAATAAAATTGTTTTTGGTGGAAAAGAAATTTCACAGTTTGTTTATAATTTGGTTTTATTTTTGCGAGACAAATTGGTTTTAATAAATAGTAATGGTGATGGTGAAATTTTAAGTTTGTGGGAAGAAAGATTAATTAATTTGAATAAGTGTAATTTGGATTTTGATATGCAAATGGATTTATTGAAAATGTTTTTGGAATTGCTTAGTGAGTTAAAATATGCGATCGATGAAAAAATTGCGCTTGAAGCTAAGTGTATAAAATTTTTATTTGAAAAGAAAAATGTTGATGGATTTGAAAAAAAAGAACCGGAGAAAAAAATTTTAAATAAGGAAAATGTTAAGCCTGAAGAAAAAAATAATAGAGAAAATGATATTGTTGATAAAAAAAAGTTAGATGATGTGCTGAAAAAAATGATTTTTAATGCAGATGGATTGTTAAAAGAAATTTTAATAGGCGCGAAAATAATTAATGTGAAGGAAAATATTATTTATATAAAAGCGGAAAATGAAAGTAAAAAAAAATTGCTTGATGAACGCAAGGATAAAGTTAAAAATTTGTTGGAAAATGAAATTGATTTGATGAATTTGGATTTAAAATTTGTTTGTGAGAAAAAAAATAATAGCGAGCAAAAAAATTTTTTTGATGAAAAAGAATTTGATGCGAAAATAAAAAAAATAAATATGGATGTTAAAATCGAGGATTAAAAAAAACTTTAGCGGGGAAAAAATTTTGTAAAATAAAAGCGGACTGATTGAAATCGGTCCGTTTTTTTGTGTTTATTAGACAAAAATAAAAATCAAATCTTTGTTTGTCATTTGTTTAAATAATCAATTTAAAAATTTTTTTTGATAAACTCTTGACAAATCATTTTTTTTATTATACACTCAAAGAGTAGCCGTGTGTGGTTACAAAAACTTATTAAAAGAAGGGGTGTTTTTTTATGAATTCAGGTATGAATTCAGGTATGAATTCAGGCACGCAACAAGGCTTATCCAACAATACAGAATTCAACAGTCAAAAACTAGACGATCTCAAGTTAAGAGAACAAAGTAAAGGGAAAATATCGATGATTGCAAAGCTTGTTTTTAAGGCGATTGGTGGGTTTTTTATTTCTATTCTCGCCATTGTTTCTTATGTGTTCGCGAGGTTGTACAAAAGTTTTGTACTTGATCTTGTTTGTTGTGTTTTAGGTCCAATAAACCTTTACAAAAATACAAAACCAGAGGGATGGGGATGGCTATTTTTTGGGATTAAAACAATTGTTTTAACGATTTATAATATTATTGCCCTTTTGTTGAATGCAACTTTAGGTTTTGTATATAATATTTTCGAAGGCGCGTTTATGGTGTTTGAGTTACTGACAAAAAATGAAGTAACAGTGATAGAGTTATATAGCACAAGCGGTAAAACAAAAGAAAAAGAAGAAGAAAAAAGTGAGTTAAATAATAAAGATAAATTAAACGATAACGATAAAAATAAAAATAATACTAAAGGAAAAAAGCAGATTAAGTCAAAGTTAAAAAATAACACGATAAAAAACAATAACCATAATAATGATGATAATATTGGACTAATGGAAGATAAAGAAGAAGATAAAAAAAATGAAGAAAAAAATAAAGATAAAAAAATAAAAGTGGATATTGACTCAACTAAAAATTTTTTATTTGGAAATATTGCTTTAGAAAATAAATTGTCTTGTTTTCTTAAGGAGAAAATTATTAACAATACTAAAGGTTTAACTGGGAAATTGTATTCGATTCTCGGAGAGTTTGCCGGTGCTAAGGATGAGAGTGCTAAGGATGAGAATAATAATAATCAAGAAAAATTGAGGTTAAGAATAAGAATAATGGATGAGAATCAAGAAAGAATACCTAAGGTTGATGCAGTGTTTAGCCCAATAAAAACTTTCCGCCGTTAATAATTTTTATCCATAAACTTATATAAAAAAAGCAGATTGGTTTTATATCAGTCTGCTTTTTTTTCAATCAAAAAAAATAAATCTTACAAAATAGTACAAATTAAATATATAAATAGCCAATGAAAAAAATTTTATAAGTTCTGCTTGACAAAACATTTTTTTTGCTATATACTGTAAAAGTAACGTGGTTACCAATAAGCATTTACAAGAACACAAAACAAAGAGGATTGGAATTTTTTGTGTTTGTATTTTGGTAAAGAAAAACCAATTGGAGGAAATAGAATATGTTCAATTTTTTTGCTATATACTGTAAAAGTAACGTGGTTATCAATGAGCATTTACAAGAACACAAAACAAAGAGGATTGGAATTTTTTGTGTTTGTATTTTGGTAAAGAAAAACCAATTGGAGGAAATAGAATATGCTCAATAGTAATACTGAAATAAAAGCAAATGATAAAGGGAAACTTTTTGGACCTCTTATGGGAGATCAAGGCGGTGAGCCTTGTGAAAAACTCACTTGGAGTGGAGATATTAGCAACGCGCATTTAACAATATTTAATCTTAAAATGCTTCCATCTTTCGATGTTGAAGAGAAGCATATTCCTAAAATACATCCAAAATATTTAGCATGTTCATCGGATGAAAAGGTAAAAAAAGCTCACTACAAACTTGATAATTTGAGATCTGTACACAGATTTACAGATGATTCTTTTTTCACCGGAGAATTGATAAAGGCGATTTTATATGTTTTTTTTGATAAAACAAATAAAAATCTTAGTTTTGATGCGAAGTGTAACTTGCTGACAATGATATATAACAAAAATTTGAGAAAGTTTATGGAAACAGATTACAATGCACGTCTTGCTAAGTGTGAGTGTGGTGGAGGTACTTTTGAATTTTTGAGTGGTAAGAGCTATAGCGGTAAAAATAAGAGTAATCGAAATGGTTGTGCGATGAAAATTCCATTGGTAGGTATTTTTGCAGATAGTTTATCTGAATTATGGAAAATTGTTTGGGCATCAATTCGGAACACTCATAATCATCAGCATTCATTCGATGCTGCACGATCTGTTGCGAGTATGGTTTTTATGGCTCGTGGAGGATTGGGTCAAAAAAGCATGGCAAATTATATAAATCTTGAATTCCGAAAAAAATATACTCAATTTGTCAAAGAGAATAATGTTGAAGCACGAAAAAAATCAGGTTATTCATATCAAAATCAAGATCATTTTCTAAATTTTGATATGGATAATTGTACGTTGCAAAGCGTATATGGTGATCGATTTGGATATAAGTATACGGAAACGGCTATAGATACCGTTGTCGTTGCTTTAAGAATCATATGTGTTGCAGGAAGTTTCTATGAAGCTTGGGCTTTGGCAAAGTCTTACGGTGGAGATGCGGATACTTTGCAAGCTATTGTTTTAGCCATGGCTGCCGTAGTTTTTGGTGTACCTGAGGAATTCCAAACATTAACCAAAACAAATTTGGCAATATATGAAGATGATTCGCCTGAAATATCAGGTTATGCAAGAGTAAGCGATGAAATGGATAAGCAATTTTCAAGTCGGTATCCTGAAAATATTCCATTGGATGCACAATTAAAACAAACCTTGGATATGATTAACGATATTATTAAAGGCGAAAAACGAGATGTCGACACTATAGAAAAAAGTTTAGGTTTTAATTATGCAAATCAAGTAGATAAATTATTATATTTTAAGAAAGCTCCTTATGAGTTTTTTTGGGACAATAAACCAAAAACTGTTTTATCTTGTTTTGTAGCGATTCCAATTATTTTAATCTGTTTGTGCTTTTATTTTTTGCCAGCCAATCCAGCTTCAATTTCATTAATCGTAATATGTATATTCGATTTTATTGCGTTTCATTTTACAAGTAAAAAGTATATTGATTCGAGGATAAACAAACTACAACAAGATTTAGATTTATTGGTAGCCGGAAGTAAATTAAAAACTAAATCACAAAATACAGAAATTTTGAATTCTAAAAATACAGGCTCTATAAATATTATGAGTTCTATCATAGACATTAGCAATACCGGAAATGAAACTACTTCCTCAAATGAATTTAAAGATCTTATAAAATCAATTATTGAAGAGTGGAATTTTAATTTAAATCCAAAGAAAGAATATGATTTAAATCAGAGAAAAGATTTTGGATACGAATCGGACGGACAACAACCGGAGTTTAACAAAGAAAATTATACTACTTATTTGAAAGACATAAAATCGTTTTACCAACAAAAATTAAGTGAAACGAAAGAGCAAAATGAGAAAAATAAAATACAAAATCAAATAAACCAGTTGACAGAATTAACGCCGCAACAGATGTACGAGGAGTATATTGCAGAAGAAAAAGCTTTCTATAAAAAGGTAAACGAGCACAACAAATCAACCGCTCAATTTAAAACACACAAGAAACTCGAAAAGCTAGAAAATTTAACACCGGAACGAATAGGAAAAATAAATGTTTATATAAAACAAATTAATGGCATTGCTGAAAAATGTGGGATCGAGGAAAGAATTGAATTTAATCAAGAAGAATTTTTAAAATGGCAAAAAACGACAAAAGAACAAATGTCCACTGTGTTAAGTATACCAAAATTTGAAATTAAGAATGATATCAATATTTGAAATTAAGAATGATATCAATGAGAAGTGACTACAAAAACCTTTAAAATGATATTGACATGAAAAATAATTCAACTAAATCTATAACGTTGGGTCATGGAAAACAACTTACTGTTTTTATAGATTAGAAAAAAACTGTTTTTATAGATTAGAAAAAAATTGAAGAGTTGTTTTCACACAAAAAAAGTCATAAATCCCTTTGGATCTACGACAAACAACTTTATAAACAATGCAATAATATTGAACGGTATTTTCTGAGATTGAAACGTTTTAGAAAAGTTTTTACTCGCTACGATAAGCTTGATTCTATTTTTATCTCTACCATCCATCTCCCTTGCTTTTATTTTTGATTTGCTTTTTATTTGAACGCTGCCTAGTATAGATGAATTACTTGATGTATTGTCAATATTTCATGGCAATAAAATATATTTATGTTTAGCTTTCTACAAATTTAGAGGAACATTGATAGAATGCATAGTTGGTAAAGAAAAATTGGTTGAGATAATTGAAAGTGCAAATGACGAACAATTGGGAAAGTTGGCAATCTTAGAAGCGAAAATGTCAAAAGATGGCTGTAGTCGTTGTTCGATGTTACCAATTTTTTTGGCCTCAAGCCACGATTCCAATAAAATTTAACGTGTTTTGAATATTATTTTAGAACATGAAAATTTAAAAGCGGATGTGGTTAGGAATTTTGTAACGTACAGATCAAATAAGGTGCACAAAAATTTTTATAATAACAATATACAGGTTATTTTTTATAGTTTTGAACGTTTGCTAAATACCAAATACAAAGACAAAGCTTTTTATTTGTTTGATAGCGACTTGCATGAGTTATTGGAACTATTGAAAGGTGGAATTAAATGTTGTTCTGAGGATATGAAGAAAAATTATAAAAAAATTGATCTGCGTCGCATTCTCGAGAAAGGAAAGATTGAAGTAGATAAATTTCCACCTATAGCTTCTGTAGGCGTTGTATCAGAGCTTATTAATTTTGTGTTTGCAAATATTAACAAGATACAATTAAATGGTAAACTGATGTATCTTATGTATCACTCGTTTCTTATTTACTACAAGCACAAATACATCAACAATAAAAGATTGGGTGTAGTAATTGCTACTATTCTACAAAAAAACAATTTCGCATATAACGATGGTTCCACGATGTATCAAAAGTTTAAAGAGGAATACAAAAAGTATAACATAAGCACTTTTTGCGACAAAGATGATATTTTTTTTGTTAGTAAAAAATTATATTTAATAAATAAAGACCTTGGAATTAGCCGATTTGATAACATAGAAGATTTTTTTAAAAATTTGTATTTGTATTCGAAATTCAATGCACCGGATAGTAAGCGTTATTTCAATTTATTAATGCGACTCACCAATGACGAAGATAATATTTTTTTGGCTAAAGAAAAATTATATTTAGTAGGGAAAGATGTTGGGATTGTTATATTTGATAGCTTTGATAACTTTCTTGAGCATATATATTCAAATATAACACAGAGGAAGGTAAGCGTTATGCCCAAGATTTAGTGAAACTTTTTGATTATAATTATTCTGGATAGTGTCTACACAAAGAAGATAAAAAAGAGAAATAAACTATAAAATAAAGTATAATAAAGAAAAATAGAGAATAGGAGCAAAATAAATATGAAAAAAAAACGTATCGTAGATTTGATATAAGTGATGCAAAGTAGAAACTAATAGAACCGCACTCGACAGATCAGCCTGGGCAACGTGGAGGCATAGCCAAAGATAATCGGAAATTTATCAATGCAGTTATTTGGATACTTAAAATAGGATCTCCGTAGAGGGATTTACCGCCGGATTA
>CAMKTI010000054.1 GCA_946415665.1 uncultured Clostridia bacterium | reverse complement strand
TTTGACAGCTTCGCATTATGTTTTTGATCTTATTGCTGCGCCTTTGGGTACCATTTTCCGTACAATATGGGGTTAATAAGGAATATAAGCGTGTGGTTGAAATCGATTTGACAGTTAAATAATTTCTCTTGTTAAAATCAAAAATAAAGCAACCAATGGATGATTTGTATGAATACAAGGTCACAGACAAAATAAAATCATGTATTACAGTTTTCGATAAAGAAAAAGAAATTTTAGATGCGGGATTCAAACGGCTGCAAAATTTATAACTAGAAAAAATGAATTGGAAAGACAGTTAACCGAACTTAAAAAAAATTTAGAATAAGTGTCTGACTATGATGGCATATTTGCTAAAGCATGGAACAGTGTATGTAATGCTTTCTTGAGCTTTGTATGTAATATACAATTATGGGCTTTAGAGAAAAAAATGAAAAAAACATATGAAGAACCGCGACAGAAAAATAATTCACAAGAGCCAAACAACGAAATAAGGATAAAAATAAATGAAGCATCAAATTCGTTTTTAAGCTCCATTTCTAAATCCGAAAGCGAACCAATTCCGGGTATGCAATTAGATTCTAAAGAATAGAACAAATAAGCTAAAAAAATATTTAACATAAAAAAAGCTTTTAAGCGATTGAGCCTGAAAGCTTTTTTTTTTGCAATAAAAAAATTTTATCTTAAACTATTTTATTAAATTCAAAGTTTCCCGCGCTATCATTAATTCTTCATTCGTTGGTACAACAAAAACTTTTACTCTCGAGTTTTGATTTGAAATTTCGACTTCTTTTCCGCGCGAATTATTTTTTTCTTTATCAATTTCCACACCCAAATAATTTAAATAATTACAAATAGCTTCTCTTGTTTCCGGACTATTTTCTCCTAAACCTGCAGTAAATGCAATTACGTCAATACCGTTTAAAGCAGCTGCATAAGCTCCGATATATTTCGCACATCTATAATAAAAAATTTCTAATGCCAATTTTGCTTGATAATTATTATTTTGCGCTGCTTTTTCTACATCACGAAAATCACTCGAAACCTGAGAAATTCCTAACACACCAGACTTTTTGTTTAATATATTATCTATCTCGTCTATATTAAAATTTTTCTGATGCGCCAAAAATTTTATAATCGCCGGATCAATATCTCCGCAACGTGTTCCCATCGCCAAACCTTCAAGCGGTGTTAATCCCATCGAAGTATCAACGCATTTATTATTTTTTATTGCGCACACACTCGATCCATTTCCCAAATGACACGTAATCAATTTCAAATTATTATTTTGTAAAATTTCGCTTATACGCATAGCAACAAATTTATGACTTGTCCCATGAAAACCATAACGCCGAATATTATTTTCTTTATAATATTCATATGGCAAAGCATAAATAAAAGCTTTTTCCGGCATTGTCTGATGAAAAGCCGTGTCAAAAACGGCAACTTGTTTTATATCTGGCATTAATCTTTCACACGTTTCGATTCCGATTAAATTACTCGGATTATGCAATGGCCCGAGAATAAAACAATCTCGAATTGCATCTTTTACTTTTTGATCTATCAAAACTGGCTCACTAAAATATTTTCCGCCGTGCAAAACTCTATGTCCGACCGCATCAATTTCTTTTATATCTTTTATTACCCCAAAATTTTCGTCCAACAAATTATTTATAACTATTTTTACGGCGTCCTCATGATTTTTCATATTGGCTTCTTTTTTTATTTTTTGCCCATCAAAATTTTTATGCTCAAAACTCGAATTTTCAATTCCTATTCTTTCACACAAACCTTTTGCCATAACCGTCTCATTTTCCATATTTATCAACTGATATTTCAAAGACGAACTTCCACAATTTAAAACAAGAATTTTCATAAAAACCTCCTAATTTATATATTAATTATTTTGTGCTTGAACAGCAGTAATCGCAACAACTCCGACTATATCTTCCGCACTACATCCACGTGACAAATCATTAACAGGTTTTGCAAGACCTTGAGTAATTGGTCCGTAAGCTTCTGCATTTCCGAATCTTTGTGCGATTTTATAACCAATATTCCCTGCATCTAAATCCGGGAAAATTAAAACATTTGCTTTTCCTGCGACTTGACTTTCTTTTGCTTTTATTTTCGCAACAGAATCTATAACTGCCGCATCTAATTGCAATTCGCCATCGATTAAAAAATCCGGGTTATTATTTTTAATTAAATTCGTTGCTTCAATAACTTTATCAACATCAGCATGCTTTGCACTTCCTTTTGTCGAATGCGAAAGCATTGCAACGATTGGTTCTGCACCTAATAAATTTTTAAACGATTTGGCACTGCTTTTTGCAATTTCTGCAAGTTCTTCAGGATTTGGATTTTGATTTATAGCACAATCTCCAAAAACAAATGCTCCGTTATGTCCCAAATTTTTATTTTGCGAGATAATGACAAAAATTCCCGACACAAGTTTTGCATCTTTAGCTGTTTTTAAAATTTGCAATGCCGGTCTCAAAACATTTGCGGTCGAATTAATCGCGCCTGCTACCATTCCGTCAGCCAAATTTTCTTTTATTAACATAACCGCAAAATATAAATCATTATTTAATAATAAATTATGAGCTTGCTCAAGCGTCATGCCTTTATTTTTCCGCAACTCATATAATTTATTTGCGAGATTATCCAAATTATCATAATCATTCGGATTTATAAATTTTGCTCCCGACAAATCATAACTACCGTTTTCCAAAATATTTTTTTTATCACCAATCAAAGTAATATCAGCAATATTTTCTTTTAAAATTATTTCTGCTGCCTGTAAAATTCTTGGTTCATGTGATTCTGGCAAAACAATATTTTTTTTATTTTCTCTCGCTTTATTTTTTATCAAATCCAAAAAACTCATTTTTAAATCCCCCAAATTATTTTTTTAGTTCGCGTGTATTATATATTAGGCAAGTTTAATAATCAAAAAAAATTTTTTATCGCAAGAGGAGAAAAAATTTATCGTGAGTTCAAAAATTTGTAGAATAGTTGGAGCAGGCGAATTCGAAAATTTTTCGTGTAACAAATCGGATTTGATAATTGCTGCAGATGGTGGCTATGATCATTTAAAAAAAATAAATATAAAGCCAAATATTTTGCTCGGAGATTTTGATTCAATCGAATCTATTCCAAGCGATGAACAAAAAAAAATCAAATTTAACACGCAAAAAGATTTTACTGATCTCTATGCCGCAATACAAATAGGAATAAAATCAAACTGCAAAATTTTTCATATTTATGGAGCTTTAGGAAAACGTTTTGATCATTCGTTGGCAAATATTCAATTGCTCGCTTATCTTTCACAAAATAAATTTCAAGCCTTTTTACACCATAAAAAAAAATTAATAACAGCAATTACCAACACAAAAATTTCTTTTGGCGAAAATAAAACCGGCACCATATCAATTTTTTCTCACACAAACAAATCATATGGAGTCGACATAATAAATTTAAAATATGAGTTAAAAAATGCTGTTCTGTCAAATACTTTTCCGCTTGGTGTTTCAAATCAATTTATAAACAAAAAAAGTTTTGTTTCAGTAAAGAGAGGCACTTTAATTATTATTTTTTTTATATAGTATAATTCATGAACATCTAATTTTAATTTATTTCATGGTTGTTTTGTTTTTCTGATGTTGGATTGCCATTATAATTTGTTTCAATTGAGCCACGTGAATTGTTTAAATCATTTGATAGCTGGTTGGCATAACCTAAATCATCATAACGAGTGTGTTGTGTTTCCATTTGATCATCTTGTTCATCTAAATTCAATACTACGACTCCTAGATAAAACGTAATGCATACATTAAATGAACATATAGAAACTACAAAGGGAATCAAAAAACCCATAACCCCACAACATATTACTCCCAAAATACTCAAAATTGCCCATAATAAAAACCACCTTTCCCACGGTTTCATAAAAAAACACCTCCCTAAAAAATACAAGCAATAATGTTCATTATTATAAATTATTTTCTATATCAAATCAAACATACAATATTTATAAACAAAAAAAGTTTTGTTTCAGTGAGGAAAGGAACTTTAATTGTCGTTTTTTAGCAAAAAAAAATCCGTCTATTGAAACGGAAATTTTTGAATATAATATTATTCATTGTACACAAGGAATTTATCATTATCATTATCATCTCGCTCTTCTATTATTATTTGTTCTCCCAGTATCTGGTTATCTGGTTTGTCACTATAATTTGTGTCACGTGAATTATTTAAATCATTGTCTCGCTGGTTGGCATCATGTAAAATGTTATAACGATCGTCATTTATCCCCACGTGTGCATAAAAATCCAATATCCCTTTGCAGATTACATAAAATACCGTACATACAATTAATGAGAATATAAAAACTCCAAAGAGAATCCAAAGATTCGTAACTGCGAAACATATTATTCCAATGATACTCAAAATTGCCCACAGTAAAAACCATATTTTCCACGGCTCCATAAAAAACACCTCTCTTAAAAAATACAAGCAATAATGTTCATTATTATAAATTATTTTCTATATCAAATCAAACATATAATATTTATAAACAAAAAAAGTTTTGTTTCAGTTAATAGAGACACCTTAATTATTATTTTTTAACATGAAAAAACACGTCTTTGCATACAGAAATCTAAATTAAAAATTAAGTAGCGATATAATTTATTTTTGTTTTGTTGCTTGTATTTCCGATTACTGTTTAATAATCATTTTTACAGCTTATTACGATTTAATTAAATTATAATCATCGATAACACATTTATTCTAAATTGGAATTTGTTATGCACTATAAACAATAAAAAAATAACAATAAAAAAAGCAGCTTATTTCAAAGCCGCTTTTATTTTAATCAAAACTCGTCACAAAAACCGATGATAATCATTAATACCAACGCTTATTCAAAATTATTTTCCCATGTTCCAACGATTTCTGCACATCAATTATCCTTTGATTTTCCGAACCTCTAAATCTCAAACTCAAATTTTTCTTTTCCAAAACAAACGGACCATCCACAAGTGTATCCATTAACTTTAATAATCTTAAATTTTTTTGTTCCCGAATTAAATCTTCGAACAAATATCCTGAGTATACAGCCAAATCATAGTTTTTTTCTTTAAATAGTTTCGCTAACCAACACAAATTTTCTGCTTGACAAAACGGTTCCCCGCCGCTAAAAGTTATCCCATCCAACAAAGGATTCTTTTGCACCATATAAAAAATTTCTTCTATATAAAAATCTTTTCCGCCATCAAAATTTTGTAATCTTTTATTTTGACAACCAATACATCTTTGTTTGCAACCCTGTAAAAATATAGTAAATCTTATTCCCGGACCATCAACGATCGAATCATTTTCAAAACCACCAATTCTTAATTTATATTTTTTTAGTATTGTGTTTAACACGTTCTTTTTCCTCTGATTTTTTTGCATCGTTAAATCTATCAAGTGTTCCTACCAAATAACCAGTGATTCGCCTGATTCTTTCAAATTTATGGTCACAAGTTTCTCTTCGTCCGCATTTTGGACATTCATTCTCGATTATTCCGTTATATCCACAAACTGGATCACGATCAACCGGATGATTTATTGAGCCATAACCAATTCCGCTTTCTTTCATCGCCCTTATTATTTTTTCAAATGCCTCTAAATTATTTGAACTATCTCCATCAAGTTCAACATAAGTTATATGTCCGGCATTAGTTAACTCATGATACGGAGCTTCAACTTTAATTTTGTCATAAGCCGAGATTTTATAATAAACAGGCACATGAAAACTGTTTGTATAATAATCTCTGTCTGTCACACCTTTAATTATTCCAAACTTTTTTTTATCCAACCGGATAAATCTTCCAGATAATCCTTCAGCCGGTGTCGCCAAAAGCGAATAATTTAATTTTTCTTTTTGACTTAGTTTATTTAGATACTCACGCATAAATCCAATTATTTTTAAGCCAAGTTTTTGCGATTCAAAACTTTCTCCGTGATGTTTTCCTGTCAAAGCAACCAAAGTTTCGGCTAATCCAATAAATCCAACTGAAAGTGTTCCATGTCTTAAAACATCTCTTATCTTATCATCCGGATTTAATTTCTCAGAATCCAACCAAACACCTTGACCCATCAAAAAAGGAAAATTTTTGACTCTTTTATTACCCTGAATTTCAAATCTATCTTTTAATTGCTCCGTCACGAGTTTTAATTTAGACTTTAAATCTTTAAAAAACAAATTCAGTCTTTCTTCATCGCTGATATTTTTTTTAGACATAACTTTTATAGCAATTCTTGGCAAATTAATCGATGTAAAACTTAAATTTCCGCGACCGTAAACTATTTCAGGTCCGCATAAATTTCCAATGACACGCGTCCTACAACCCATATAAACTATTTCTGTTTCAGGATGATTTGGTTTGTAATATTTAAGATTAAATGGAGCGTCTATAAAAGCAAAATTTGGAAATAATCTTTTTGCACTAACTCGGCAAGCTAATTTAAATAAATCATAATTTTTATCGTCTTGATTATAATTTATGCCTTCTTTTACTTTAAAAATTTGTATTGGGAAAATCGCTGTTTCATGTTTTCCAAGACCTTTTTCTGTCGCGAGCAAAAGATTTTTTATTATCATTCGTCCTTCAAGACTTGTATCTGTTCCATAATTAATAGATGAAAAAGGAACTTGAGCGCCGGCTCGCGAATGCATTGTATTTAAATTATGAATCAATGCTTCCATTGCTTGATAAACTTCGCGCTCGGTTTCTTCAAGCGTTATTTTGTGAACGAATGTTTGAATTAAATTAATTTTTTCCGGCTCAATATTCAAATCCGATAAAACTTTTTTTTCTTGTGATACATATTTGTCACTAAAACTTAAATCCAAATCACAAAAAATCTTCTCAAATAAATCCTTTATTTGATTAATATTTAAATTAATTTTTGGGCAAACTAAATTTACGGCTTTAAACAAATTCGAAATATAAATTTGTTTAAACGTTTTTTTTAATCCCTCTGCCATCACATAATCAAAATTCGGAATACTTTGTCCACCATGCTGATCATTTTGATTTGATTGTATCGCAATACAAGCTAATGCCGAATAACTTCTTATGCTTTGCGGTTCACGCAAAAATCCATGCCCAGTCGAAAAACCGTTTTTAAATAATTTTAATAAATCAATTTGACAACACGTTGTTGTAAGCGTGTAAAAATCCAAATCATGAATATGGATATCTCCATTATGATGCGCTTTGCTTTGTTTCTTTGGCAAAACACAAATTTCATAAAAATATTTCGCGCTTTCAGAACCATATTTAAGCATAGTTCCCATTGCCGTATTGCCATCTATATTTGCATTTTCACGTTTTGTTTCGTTTTCACTCGAATCGACATAAGTCAAATCTCGCAATGTTTGCATAAATTCTGTTTTTGCCTCGCGAGCTTGTGTCCGCTGGAAACGATATAAAATATAATTTTTTGCTACGATATTTAACTTGTTATCCATTAATACCTGCTCAACTATATCCTGAATATTTTCAACCGTAGCAGTTTTATTTTTGTCAATAAATTCTTCTTTGACTCTATTTTCTGTGGCACATGTTAAACGTTCACACAGTTTGTTTATATAATCTGCCGTGTTTTGCAAAATATCAGCAGTTGATTCAATTGAAGGATCTAAGTTATCTGTATCATCAAAATCATCTACACTCATATTTTTATTTTCACAAATATTTCCAGATGTACCACAAACACAAGATTTATCTGTTTTTGCATCACATGTTTTAATGTCGCCACTTTCACAGCTGCCATTATTATCTGCATTTATGTTTTTTAACTCAGAAATATATTGCCTTGAATCTTCTAATGCTTTATAGATAGCATTAAAAATTTTTTGACGATCAAAATTAACTTTACGACCGTCCCTTTTAATTACTTTTTGACCTAAAAAGGGCATAAAAAAAACACCTCTCAGTTTTTTTAGTTTTTTGTATAAAACACACCTGCGAAGAAAAAATATTTATCCCCCACACATTCATGTTTTATAAACACTTTTTTTGATGCAAAAAAATTATATCACGTGAAAAAAAATTTTTCTATAGGGTGAAAATAAAAAAATTTGACAGAGTTTTTTTCGATAAATATAATCCAATTTGTAAAGCACATTTTATGTTGCTTTAAAACAAAGGAGGTTGTTGCATTGGAATCAATAATTGATACGAGATTTGATTCTCAGGAAAATAGTTGGCTTATTGAAATAAACGGTGAGATAGACTTGTTTAATTCAAATGAAATCAAAGCCAAATTATTAGATTTATTGAAAGAACGACCGGCTAATTTAATTATCGAATGCAAAGATCTTGAATATATAGATTCAACTGCTTTGGGAGCATTCGTTGCGGTTTTAAAAAACGCAAAAAGTTGTGGATGTGAAATGGTTTTAAAAAATATAAGACCAAATATAAAAAAGCTGTTTAAGATTACAAATTTAGACAAAGCTTTTAAATTGGAGGTTGATATTAATGAGTAATGCGGAGAGCGTTGAATTAACACTTCCAATAAATGCAGCATATATTTCCGCGGCGAGACTTACAGCATCTTCAATCGCAAATAGATTAGGATTCGGAATAGAAGAAGTTGAAGATATAAAAACAGCAGTTTCAGAAGCTTGTACTTTTATTATTGAAAGGTTGTCTGGGCAATCACAGCATCCATTTAAATTAATGTTTCGACCTCAAAAAAATTCTGTGAATATAGTTTTTGATGTAAATAGTAATATCGATACGGATTTAATTGATAATGAAACAAGTATTTTAATGATTAAAGCTCTAATGGATGAAATAACTTTTGAGAATGAAAAAAATAATTTTGTAATAAAGATAACGAAAAATCACAACGTAAATCAGTTTTGATTTTATTTTTTTATTGTGAAATGGGGTGGTGTTTTTTGAGTACAGATGAAAAACCGAAAGTTTATCAAGTTTGTATAAACAGCGATTTTCATGAAGCAAAAAACGCAGTTAATAAAGCAATTGGATTTTTGAAAGATAATAATAAAAATATTTCATCGGACGATATCTCGGATATAAAGCTTTCTCTAAATGAAGCGGTAGTTAATGCAATTGATCATGGAAATCAAAAAGATGTTAATAAAAATGTTTTTTTGCAATTAAGACTAAAAGAAAATTCCGTGACTTTTAAAGTTGCTGATCAGGGAAAAGGATTTGATCATGTTAGTTATGTTTCGCAATATGATGAAAAACACATGAAAGAAAATGGACGTGGCGTAAAATTAATTTCTTCGTTAATGGATTCGGTCGCGTTTAATTTTTTGGGTAACGAAATAAAATGTTTAAAGAAAATAAAAAAAAATGGATAAGATTTTAATAATAGACAGCCAGAAAAATGCTGAGCTAATGAGAAAAACGCTTGAAAATTATATGTATCAAATTTTTATTGCGACTGATGCTGAAGACGCTTTTACGAAACTAAAAATATTTTCGCCGGATTTAATAATTGTTGATTCGAATTTACCTGATATGAGTGGCTATGAATTTTGTAAAAAAATAAAAGAAATGGATGGCGCAGAAAATATAATTATTTTGATTTTGTCAAGCTTAAATAATAAACAAGAAGAATTAAAAGCGTTTGGAGCCGGCGCAGATGATTTTATGGAAAAAAATTTTGACGCGATGGTTTTGATAAAAAGAGTAAAATATTTATTGCGAATAAAATATTTGGGAACACAATTAAAAAAAAAATATGACGAGCTCGAAGAAAAAAATAATATTTTGGCACAGCAACTTGAAATGGCTCAGAAAGTTCAAAGGAGTTTTATTCCCGAGATTGATATTAGGCTCGAAAAAATAGTTTTTTATGGCAGATATTTGCCTGCGATGTATATTGGTGGAGATTTTTATGATGTAATAAAATTAAGCGAAAATAATTTTTGTGTGATTTTGGGCGACGTTTCAGGACATGGAATTTCTGCGGCATTATTGACAGCAATGTTAAATATTATGATAAGAAATATGATTGAAAATTTCGACGCTGAGCTTTTAAGACCAGATAAAATTTTAGAAGAGTTAAATAAGAAATTTATTTTAAATGTGAATACGAATGAAGTTTATGCATGTGTTTTTGTTATGTTGATTGATGTGAAAGAAAAAAAAATTTTTTATGCTAATGCGGGACAACCGATGCCAATATTTGTTTTTAATGATGAAAAAAGAAATAAATTTGCTAGAGAAGCAAAAGAATTATTCGCGGCAGGAACTCCGATCGGATTAATGCCGGACTCTGAATATGAATTTAAAGAGATGAATTATAAAAGTGGCGATAAAATATTCTTTTATACTGATGGATTAGAAAATAATTTATATAAAGACGATAATCAGAGATTTTGTTTTGATTTAAAAAAAATAATCTGTGATACGGTTGAGACAAGTTTTATTAATGAAGAAAAAAGTTGTGCAGATGAAATTTGTGATAACGTGATAAATAAATTTTGTAATGGAGCAAAAAATAATAATTACGATGATGATGACATAAGTATGATTGTTTGTGAATTGAATTAAATTTAACAAAAAAAAATATAAAAGCTATCATGCAATGTCATTAAGTTAGAATTGCAGCAAATAGACTTCTATATCAGGAATAGTATAGGGGTCTTTTTTTGATACAAGAGATTGATAAAACCTTCTATATGTGAAGTGAGGCCGTTTTCGTTTTGAAATCCTATTCAAATCCTATACAGAAACGGAAATAACCTTTGTAATTAGGTAGCGTTCACATAAAATAAAAATAGATTGAACAAAAAGGAAAGTGATAAGATAGCGATATGAAACTGACAAAAACGCAATGTAAAAAGCTAGAGGGATTAATGCCGATAGCGAGGAAACCGGCGAAGATAT
>CAMKTI010000053.1 GCA_946415665.1 uncultured Clostridia bacterium | reverse complement strand
CCATTACACTTTATTTTATAGTTTATTTCTCTTTTTTATCTTTTTTGTGTAGACAGTGTCTAAGCCAACTAAAAATTTTTTTAGTTAACAGCTAAAAGCAAAATTTTTTTTAAAAAAAAATTGTGATCCAAATCAAATTCCATAAAAAAATCCCCTTTACGATAAATTCTCATGAAAGCAAACCGAGATTAAAAAAACGTACAAACATATCTTATGAATATTCAAACCATATGGAGTCTAAAACTCAATCAATGAAAGAATATTACCATATCCAACCAAATTTTTCCTGCCATCCAAATTTTTTAGTTCTATAAAAGATAAAAATCCTGTTACTTTACCTCCAACCTCTTCTATTAATTCAGCTAAAACTTTATAAGTTCCGCCTGTCGCAAGTAAATCGTCAACTATCAAAACTTTTTGATTTGGTTTTATGGCATCGATATGTATCTCTATCGAATTAGTTCCATATTCTAAAGCATACGGTTTACTCACGCTTGTATAAGGTAATTTTCCGGGTTTTCTAGCAGGAACAAATCCTTTATTTAATTTATAACTTAACGGTACACCAAAAATAAATCCACGTGACTCTGGACAAATTATTAAATCAAAATCTAAACCAACAACTTTTTTTGCCATTTCATCTATTATAAATTTTAAATGCTCCGGCGAATTTAAAACTGTCGTTATATCATAAAATAAAATTCCTTTCTTGGGAAAATCATTTATTTTTCTTATTTTATTTTTTATCTCCAACAAATCAATACTCATTTTTAAAACTCCTCCGCTAATCTTAAATCTTTTAATCGCAACTGCAAATAAATTTTATTATTAAATTCATTTGCTTCGATACTATAAACAATATCCAAAAATAAATCAATATCATTTAAATAGCCGTTTAAAATTTTTGTATAAATATAGCTATCAAAATAAATTTTAAGTTGCTCACAAAAATAATCATATAAACCAAAACCGATCGCTTTAATTAATTTTTGATTTTGCTCTAACTCAAAAATAATAAATTTTTTTTCCGACGACGCATTTATTTTTTTGACTTTTACTTTGCGCGACATAAATAACGGTTTTCTATTTTCATGTCCAAATGGTGCAAGTAAATTTATCTTATTTAAAAAAGCAAAATTTATTTTTTTAAAATCAATTTCATCGTTAATCTCTATTTTCTCAATAAAATCATTTTCGTTTAATTTGCAATTCGAATTTAATTTCATGTCTAAAATATCCAAATTTTTTTTTAGCATAGACATCCCTGCCGCTAATTTATGTCCACCAAATTTTATAAATAACTCTTGAAATTTCTGTAGCTCATCAAAAATATTATAACTTTCAATCGAACGCGCAGATCCTTTTATAATTTCTTTTTCGTTACTATCAGTAAAAAAAATTACGGGATGAAAATATTTTTCTTTTATACGGCCTGCAATAATTCCGGCAATACTTTCATTTACGTTTGGATTGTAATAAACAATAACGGGATGATTTTTTAGATCATAATTATTTTCTAAATCAAAAAAAACTTCTTCACATGCGTCTCTTGTCATGATTTTTCTTTTATTATTCAAATCAAAAATTTTTTTTGCTGTTTCTTTTATTTCTTGATCATCTTTGGATAAAAATAATTTTATCGCCAAATTTGCTGTTTCTAATCTTCCGCACGCATTTATACACGGTCCAATAATAAAACTTATATCTTCGGCAGAAATTTTTTTATCATATAAATTATTTAGCTTTAATAATTCTATTAGCCCTTTATTTTTTATTTTTTTTTCGTTAATCAGCTTTAATCCAAGCGTCGTAATAATTCTATTATCTTCTTTTAAATCAACAACATCACATAAAGTTCCAATCGTTGCAAAAATTAATAGGTCATTTTTTAAATAAAAATTATTTTTATGCTTGACATTTAAAATATTTTTTGATAGAATACTCCTGTAAACTTCGTACGCCATTCCGGCGGCGCATAGCATTTTAAAAGGGTAATTACATTGCTGTTGTTTATTATCAATTATTGCATCGGCGAGCGGAAGAACATCTTTAAGATCGTTTTTGTTTGTGTTTGGAAAGTGATGATCAATCACTATGATTTGCATGTTGAGTTTTTTTGCCAAAGCGATTTCGTCGAGTGCAACAATTCCGTTGTCACACGTGATTATTAAATTTACACCGTCGGAATAAAATTTATTTATTAAATTCATATTTAAACCAAAGCCGTCGGAATTTCTCGAAGGCAAATAAAAATCAACATCGGCATCCAGAATTGATAAAGTTTTGTACAAAATCACAGTACTCATCACGCCATCAACATCATAATCGCCGTAAATTAAAATTTTATTTTTCTTTTCTATCGCATTTTTAATTATTTCGATTGCCTTATCGATATCTTTCATTAAACTTATATCGTACATAAATTCTTCTTTTGGGTTTAGAAATTTTATTGCTTGATTCTTTGTACAAATATTTTGTTTCGCTAAAAGATTTGCCAAATCATAATCGATTTTTAAAGTTTTGATCATCAGATCCAAATTTATGTAATTTTTTTTAATGATCCAGTTTTTCATATAAACTCCCCTACAATTTTTATGCGGTGGCTATTATATATAAAAATTGTTTGTGGGAGCAAAAAAATTTGGTTTTGACGCATGTTAATTTTTGTGTTTTTTGTATTAAAAGGAGAGTATGCTAAAATGAGTTTATCTAATGAGGAAAATAATAAAGATAGTAAGAATATAAATTTTATAGATTTAAAAGATTTAAAACTAAATCTTGAAAACAAAACATTCGATGCTACCGGTAAAAATGAGCTTGATATGGAGACTATGGTTGTTTATAAAATAAATTGTAATATTAATCAAGAACGAGAACTGGTAGATCTCTTGAGGAACAATAATGATTTGTTAAAAATACGGAAAATTCAAATTGAGAGAAATAGCAATGAAGAAGGAATGGACGAGAAAAATTACAATAATCCTAATTCTGTTTCTGTGTCGTTAATAGTAAATGTAGAATGTGCAGATGGTTTTGATAATAGGTTTGCTGAGGTAGTTCAGGGTACAGAATTCGCGGAATTAGAAATAAAGCCAGGTGGGCGTATTAATGAATTGGAGTTCAGTACAGATAAAAGTTTGAAACTGTCAGATTATGAGACGAAGGTGTTGAAAGACATATCATTAAAAAAATATTATGCGCTAATGACCCTTACCCGAACTCAACAAATTGATTTCATAGATAAATTAATAAAGCTAGCAGGTAAGGATTACCAAAAGCAGCGGGAGAAAATTTTTGGCACTTCTAAACCAGATGAATATCGATACGTTCTAAATTTGATTTTTAACTCTAATTATCTGACTTATGAAGCCTTGTTACAGTTGGCTAATTTTTTATGCCAACGTGAAATACCAGCTGGAAGTTTGATAAACTTTGCTTCTGAGATCAAGAATATTTGGGAAAGTATTTTCACGGATCTCTCGCAACGTGATATATCTGGTAAAAGAGATCGATTGAAAGTTATGATTGGTCCTGAATTTCACGCTATAAATATTGCAGCTCATATAAAGGTGTATCAGTCTCTTAAAAGCCGTAATTATCTTCAGGATGAAAATGCCAAAAAAGAATTTTACAAGTATATTATTGAAGTCGCTGAAAGAGAGTATTCAAAATTAAATAAAGAGTTTTGGTGGCACTTCTTATTATATGTGGTGGGACTTAGTTTTTTAGTGCCTTTATCAGGTGTAATCGTTACAGCTCTTTTGAGTTTGACTGGTCTTGAATCACTGGTAGCGTGCATGGTTTTACTGGTTGCTACTTTAATCACCACAGGATTTCGGTTTCATTCAGATTATAAAATATGGCCATGGGATTGGGTTTATTGGTGGAAAGACGCTAAGAGCAGCTGTTTAGCATGTTTGAAAAGTCAGTACATGAAGGATGTATTTCTCAATGGTAATACTGCTACACTAGATGAAAGACTTTGTAATAAAGATCATCAAGGTAATGAAAATTATAAAGATAGCGATTTTAATTTTATAAAAACAGAAAACATGGAAATGAATAAAATAACAGATAAAAACGAAGATAAAGATGAAAACGAAGATAAAAATTCGCTAATGAAAAATCAAGCTCAAGTTAGCACATCGAATTTCTGTGTAAATCAATTACAATTATATAGAAATAAAAAAAGTTGTAAAGAGAGGAGAAAGTTATATTGTGTTTTATTTTTGTTGTCTGCGATTATATTTATTGTGGATATATTGACGTATTTTTCTCCGTCTGTAGTTGCAACGGCAATTTCGTTGTTATTAAGTGTCTTTAAAATTGAGTTGGTATTCACAATCTCTCCTGTTTTTGAATCAATTGCTCTGTATGTAGCAATTATCGCGGTTGTTGCAGCAATTCTATTTTATATTGCGTATCATAGCAAGTATTCAAAATATAAACAACTAAAATTCGATGTCTATCAAAAAAATTACGCGAGAGCAGATGATGGAAAATATTTTGCGAAACTGAAAGGTGAACATGGTTATTTCACTTCAGAAGAATTGAGAAAAAATGGTATAGAATTGCCAAATCCAGAAGTTGTTCCCGTCGCAAATGAAGAGAAGAACGATAACGATAAAGATGAAAATGATAAAAATAGTAATATTATTATTAATTAACTTTAATCAAACAAGCAGGCAATTTGAAAAAAATAACTTGCGAGCTGTGGTCCGGATAATAATTGTCCGTACCACGGCTTTTTTTGTTTTATTAGATTAAATAATTTTTTCGTGTCGATTATTTGATTTAGTGAATTATCTTTTAATTTTTGTTTTAAAAGCTTAAAAATTAATTTTTCGTATTCCGGATGATAAGTTTTGGGGTACGGATTTTTTTTGCGCCAAATAATTTCTTGGGGCAAAAGATTTTTTTTTTGAATTTCGATTGCACGACGTAAAATTCCTTTTTCGCGCTGGTTATAAAATTTTATTTTCCAAGGGATATTAAAAACATATTCGACAAGTTCGTGATCACAAAACGGAACGCGAACTTCAAGACCATTTGCCATTGACATGCGATCTTTGCGTTCGAGCATATTGCCCATAAAATAATTTATATTTAAATAAAACAAATCGCGTTTATTTTTTTCTTCGGGATTATTTTCCGGGAATTCGGGCGCGTCTTTTAATAAATTTAAATATTTTTCGCGGGCGTAATTTTTCAAATCAAGATTTATTTTTAATAAATTCTCGCGGTCGTCAAAATTTTGCATCCACGGGAAAAAATTATTATCCAAATTCAAATCATTTCGGTAATACCATGGATATCCGCCAAAAATTTCGTCTGCGCACTCGCCAGACAAAGCGACCGTTACATAATTTTTTATTTCTTTACAGAATAATAATAGCGAAGAATCTATATCTCCCATTCCGGGCAAATCACGCATAAAAAACGCCAGCTCAAGATTATTTGCCAAGTCAAAATTATTTAAAGTGATTTCATAATGATCGGTCTTAATAAATTCACACGTTTTTTTCGCCCAAAAATCATCGCTTTCGGGCTGCAAAATTGATTTCGAAAAATATTTTTGGTTATCTTCGAAGCTTAAAGAAAATGTTTTTAGATCATTAATTTTTTCTTTTGCGATCGCGCTAATTATGCTCGAATCAAGCCCACCTGATAAAAAAGTTCCTAATGGAACGTCTGAATTTAATTGCCTTTCGACAGCTTGTTTTAATAAAAAATATACATGTTCGGCAGTTTGATCAATATTTTCTGTGTGAGGCATGTATTTTAATTTAAAATATCTTTTCTTGATTAAATTATTATTTTTTAATTCGAGAGAAAATCCCGGTTCAAGCTCCTGAATATTATCAAAAATTGCATTGCCAAAAGTTCTTGCTGGACTCAAAGCAAAAATTTCTTGCAGACCATTAAAACTTATTTTTTTTTCGATGCCAGGAAATTCAAACAAACTTTTTATTTCTGACGCGAAAACAAAATTTTTTTGATCGAAATAATAAAATAAAGGCTTGACGCCAAAACGATCACGCGCCAAAAATATTTTTTGTTTTTCTTCGTCATAAATCGCAAACGCAAAAATCCCGTTTAGATAATCCAAAAAATTATCGCCTAAATAAACATAACTTTTTAAAACCAGCTCTGTGTCGCAATTTGTTTCGATAGGAATATTTAAGTCAAGCAATTTTTTTTTAATCTGCTTGATATTATAAATTTCACCGTTATACGTGATGACATAATTAAATTTTTTTTTATGAATCATGGGTTGCGCACCGCGTTCGGGATCTAAAACAATTAATCTTTTATGTCCAAAATATAAATTTTTATTTATATAGATACCGTCTGCATCAGGTCCACGATGTTTAATTTTTTCAAGCATTTTATTTAAAACTTTTTTTTTATCAAACGAATTATTATTCGTTAAAAATCCTGCGATTCCACACATTTAAAAATTACTCCTAACAAAAATTTTTTCCCGTAAAACATAAAAAATCTCAAATCAAAAATTTTTTTATAAATCATGTTTATCTTATGTAAAAACGTGTCATTCTTCTAAAAAATATATTTATTTGAATTACTGTTTTTAGTTATATTGAACAGAAATTCAAACAAATGATTTTTTATTATATGAAGCAAGTTAAAAAAAATTTAATAAATCTATTTGCATTGTTGATTTTTATTTGTTAGAATGAACGGCGCAGTAAATACACACATGGTTTTTATTTTTTTTTTTTAACCATGGAGGAAAAATGGAGGATTTTTTTTATGTCTGAAGTAATTTCTATGAAGGAATTATTAGAAGCGGGTGTACATTTTGGTCATCAAACGCGTCGGTGGAATCCCAAAATGTCAGAATATATTTTTATGAAGCGCAATGGTATTCATATTGTTGATTTGCAGAAGACCGTTGAAAAATTTGAATTTGCATATAAAACTGTGGCTGATATGGCAAAAGCGAACGATATTATTTTATTTGTTGGGACAAAAAAACAAGCACAAGCATCAATAAAAGAAGAAGCTGAACGTTGTGGAATGCCATATGTTAGCGAGAGATGGTTAGGTGGAATGCTAACGAATTTTAAAACGATAATTACGCGAATCGAAAGATTAAAAAAGCTTGAGAAAATGGAATCCGACGGAACATTTGATGTTTTGCCGAAAAAAGAAGTAATTTTGTTGCGTAAAGAAAAAGACAAGCTTGAAAAAAATATCGGCGGAATAAAAGATATGAATAAATTGCCGGATGCATTATTTATAATTGATCCAAAGAAAGAAGAAACAGCTGTAAAAGAAGCGCGGCAACTTGGTATTCCAATTGTTGCATTGGTTGATACGAATTGTGATCCGGATTTAATTGATTATGTAATTCCGGGAAATGATGATGCGATTCGGGCTGTAAAATTAATTGCAAGCAGAATTGCTGATGCGATAATAGAGATAAAACAGGGCGTTGAATTTACGTCGAGAAATTTAAATAAAGATAATGAAGAAAAAGTTGAGCAAGAAGAAAAAGATAGCGCAGAAAAAGAAAGCACAGAAGAAATTTCTCGGGAGACTGAAGAAGCGTCTGAATAATTTTATTTTTTTGCTCGAAATAAATTTTTTATATGAAAATTAATTAAGTCGAAGGTGATAAAAATGGCTGTAACTGCCAAAATGATTAAAGATTTGCGAGAAAAAACCGGGGCCGGAATGTCAGATTGTAAAAACGTTTTGGTTGAGGCAAACGGAGATTTTGAGAGAGCGCAGGAGCTTTTGCGTGAAAAGGGATTAGCAAAGGCAGAACAAAAATCTGGGCGAAGCGCAAGCGAGGGTTTGGCTTGTATTAAAATTGCGGAAAATAAAAAATCCGGAGCGATTGTTGAAATAAATTGCGAGACGGATTTTGTGGCAAAAAATGAAAAATTTGTAAATTATGTAAATGATGTTACTGAGCATGCTTTAAATTCTGAAGCTAGTAGTTTGGAAGATTTTTTGAGTATGAAATGGAAAAACGGAAATTCGAGCGTAAAAGATGAATTGATGCAACAAATTGCTGTTATCGGCGAAAATTTGGTTATTAGGAGATTTAAAAAGATAAAAAGCGATGGATGTTTGATTAGTTATATTCATGGTGGCGGAAAAATCGGAGTTTTATTGAGTTTGTCTTGTGAGTATGACGAAAAAATTAATGAAGTCGGTAAAAATGTTTGTATGCAAATAGCAGCAATGAGTCCGAAATTTATTTCGCGCGATGCTGTGGATAAAAATTTTATTGAGAAAGAAAAAAGTATTTTAATGCAGCAAGCGTTGAACGAAGGGAAAAATAAAGAAATAGCAGAAAAAATGGTGAACGGAAGACTAAATAAAGAGTTCAAAGAGATTTGTTTATTGGATCAGGTTTATGTGAAAGACAATGATTTAAGCATAGAAAAATATTTAAATAAAATGAGTAATGAGTTAGGCAAAGATATAAAAGTTTTGGATTTTGTGAGATTTTCGGTTGGAGAAGAAATCGAGGATAAAAAATAAAATTTGGTTTGCGAAATTAATAAAATCGCAAGCCAAAAATAAAAGTTTTGTTTATTGATATCAAAAAAAAAACAAGCTTATAATTCAAGCTTGTTTTTTGTTGCCAAAAAATATAATTCACTTTAATTTTATTGCTGTTATTCGAGTCCTTTATTTTTTTCTTCATTCTCCTTATCATTCTTATCTTTTTGCTCATTTACTCCATTAATTATGCTAAACGGATCCATTTTTTTTTCTTCGTTAGTGTCATTTAGGTTTGTAGCTGCTGTATTAATTATATTCTCTTCTTTTTTTATATCTTTTTCTTCTTCTGGTTCTGCTTTTAGAAAATTAAGGTGATCTTTTTTGTACTGCTTATATTTTTCTTCTGCTTGCTTTAAATTATCATTAAATTCTTTGTTTTGATTACTTATATTTATCATATTATCTACTATAGCTGATTTTTTACTAATAGGAGCCATAATTGGCGCAATAACAAGTGCGCCAACACCGAGTGGAGCAGCTACTAAAAATGCTATGGTTGCGAAAGGAGCTGCAAAAGCAAAACCGGCTACTAAACCCGAAATCAATGCAACACCACCTGTAAACGGTAAAATTTGTAACTCTGATTTTCCGAGGTGTTTCCAAAATCCCTCATTTTTCATACTGTATTGCAGTATCAATTCTTCTTCCTTTGTTAACTTTTTAATATTTCCGTCCTTAAATATTTTCCATGACAAATGATTATCTACTCTTTCAAATAAATCTGGTTTTGAGATTTCCTTTTCTTCAAGCCCTTGACCATTTCTGGAGTTTATATTTTTAATCTGCGCCCTATCGATACATTGTTTTTTAATTTCTTCTTCTTTAACATTAACCAGCTTCAAACAATCTTCAATAAATTCATTTCCACCAAGTTTCGCTAAATCGTCATCTGTAAATAAATCACGTATCTTTGGTTGATAAAACCCTGTTTGTGAGTGAGACCCATCCGCATATTGAGGACCATTTTGGGCATTTTTTCTAAAATTCACGTACCTCACAAATAATTCTTTTGCCAATTCGTATGGTTCATCTAATTGTAATCCTTGCAATTTATTGCTGTATGCTTCTTCATCCTCACATTTAGAATGTAACCATTCTTTAGCACAATCATAAAACGCAAAAAAACCTTTTTTACCAGAATCACCAACAAACGTTTTAAAACTCGAAGGGAAAACATAACCAGCTTGATCTTCCAACATAAATTTCATTTGAGAAGCTAACGTATTCGCCTTGATGTTCACTTCATATTCATTGATATTTTTACTTTCAATATTTTGAATACTTTCCAAAATTGGTATCTCATTTAAATATCCTATTGCTTCCCGTATATTCTCTTGAGAATCTTTAATAAACGTATCTTTGTCCATTAACTCCACCTCCAAAAAATAAACAACAAAAAATAGCTACAAATTTATTATAAACTATATTTTTATTTTTGTCAAATATCTTTTTGCATCACAGTGATTTGTTTGATAAATTTTATTTTTATTCCACTTCATAACAAAAATATTTTATTACCGATGAAAAATAAAATACCGTTCTATTTCAATGGCAGATAAAGTTGCAAACCAAAGATAAAAAATTTAGTTTGCCAGATAAAAAAATATATTTGAACCAGAATAAACAAAATCATATTACATATTTTAGTGATGTTTTATTTTTATACGAAGGCAAATCTGTATTTAAATTTATTCCGTGTTAGAAACACATATTTTATTTTTTGGTACTCGGTGAAATTTTTTCATCCAAAAATTTTTTTATGATGGAAAAAAATAATTTATAATTATTGATATGATAAAAAATATATGTATAATTATGTTATGAAGTAAATTTTATATGGTGTGTTTTATAGAAAGTAATATCAATATTGTAGATGCCAATGCCATTAATAAAGCTGTTGAAGAAAATAATTTAAATATGATAAATCAAATCAAAGAAGCTATTTAGGATAATAATGATGATAATATTATTTATTAGAATAATTCTCTTACCCTAGAAACTATCTGCACGAAAAAAAATTTAAAATAATTACAAATACGTAAAAATACAACAAACGCAGATAGAATCAACGAAAGCATCAAGAGTTTTGGATACTGTCTACATGAAAAAAATTTAAAAGAATGACGAATACATAAAGATACAACGAACGTAAATAGAAGCGATGAAAACATCGAGTGTTTTAGCGTATCGGGTGACGATACCGCGCCAACGTTTAAAAGCAAGGAAAGTATTCTCGATAATATATCTAAAGCGATAAAGTTTATGATTATAATCACGTTGTTCAAGTTTGTCGCGTTTTGGAGAAATAACTGCTTTTATGTTTCGTTTTGCTATATAAGACAAGATTTCGTTGGTATCGTAAGCACGATCTGCGAATAATAATTTTGCGTCAAGATTTTTGAGCGAGTTAATAGCTTTTTTGCAACCGTCACGCGTTCCATTTGTAACAATAAATTTTACAGGCATACCACACTCATTGACGGCTAAGTGTATTTTCGAATTGAGTCCTCTTTTGTCTTTGATATAGACTGATTTCCGCCACGAGCTCCAGCTGCATGCTGATGTGCTTTCGCATAACTCGAGTCTATCATTAGCCATTCAAAGCTCACATCACCTTTCAGTATCTCAAATAATTTCTTCCACATACCTTTTCGTTGCCATCGA
>CAMKTI010000052.1 GCA_946415665.1 uncultured Clostridia bacterium | reverse complement strand
TGGCCAAGGCTCACGGGTTTAAAGCAGTTGTTTCACCTAAAAAAAAATCGTAAGTTACCTTGGAGTTATGATAAACATCTTTATAAACAACGCAATAACATCGAGCGATATTTCCTGAGATTAAAACGTTTTAGAAAAGTTTTTACTTGTTATGATAAACTTGATTCTATTTTTATCTCTACCGTCTCCCTTGCTTTTATTTTTGATTTGCTTTTTATGTAAACGCTGCCTAAGTTACACCTATGTTGTACATCTTCATGTCCAGTGGTTTTTCGTTTGTCTCCTGGCAATTCTCACGATGCTTATGTGAACGTTACCTAGAATTCATTTAAAATATTTAGTGACGATCAGGAAACTCCAGTAAATGAGCAAAATTCAAATTCTAGTTTTAAAAATGCAAATGACAATATAAATATAAATTTAAATGCAAATCAAAAAGAAAGTGATAAAAACAATGGACAGAAGAGCTTGATAGATAGAATAAAAAAAGTTAAAAATAAAGAAGAGAATAAAAAAGAAAATGTTCCGCAACTAGATAAAGAAAAAGAATTCGAAGAAGATAAAAAAGAGAATGAGAAAAAATAAAAATTGAGTTTAAAATAAAAGCTTAAGCACATCGATCGCGGTGTGCTTTTTTATTTTTCTTGATTAAAAAATTTATTTTTGTTATTTGTTTTATGCAGACATTATCTAGGAGGAAAAAATGGAGATTAAAAAAAATTTTTGGGCACTTTTGCCAATATTTATTTTTTTGATTTTATATTTAGGACTTGGGATTTTATTTGAATATGTATTAAAAATTAGTGCGGTGTGCTTTTTTATTTTTCTTGATTAAAAAATTTATTTTTGTTATTTGTTTTATGCAGACATTATCTAGGAGGAAAAAATGGAGATTAAAAAAAATTTTTGGGCACTTTTGCCAATATTTATTTTTTTGATTTTATATTTAGGACTTGGGATTTTATTTGAATATGTATTAAAAATTAGTATGGGTTTTTATTCTGTGCCGATTGTGGTGATTTTTTTTATAGCGTTATTAATTGCTTGTTTGCAAAATAAAAAACTTTCTTTTGATGAAAAACTTGAGGTAATGGCGAAAGGTGTTGGTGACAAAAATATTATTACTATGATTTTAATTTTTTTGCTCGCAGGAATATTTATTGGAGTAACAGGACGTTCAAGTGCAGAAGCAATCGCTTATTATTTATTATCTGTTACGCCAGGACGTTTTGCCGTTGCTGTAATTTTTATCGCTGCATGTTTTGTTTCGACTGCAATGGGAACATCGGTTGGGTCAATTACTTTAATTACTCCAATCGCAATTATGGTTTCAAAAATTTCTGGTTTTTCATTATCGTTATGTATTGCCTGTGTTATCGGTGGATCAATGTTTGGCGATAATCTTTCGTTTATATCTGACACAACAATTGCTGCTTGTAAAAGTCAAGGCTGTCAAATGAAAGATAAATTTCGTACGAATTTTAAAATTGCGTTGCCGGCTGCTTTAATCACTTTAATATTAATTTTATTTTTGACATGGTCTTCGAATGTATCGCAAATAAAAATTCCAGATTTCAAAATATTTCTTTTGTTGCCTTATATATTAGTTTTAGTCGGTGGAATTTTGGGAATAAATGTCTTTTTGGTTTTGATAATCGGAATTTTTGCAGGCGTTATTTGTTCTATCACATATGGAAATATTTCTTTTCTCGAATTAATTAATAATATAAATGTCGGCGTAACAGGAATGTTTGAAACGATAATGGTAACAATTTTAGTTTCTGCAATGTGTGCATTAATTCGAGTTTATGGAGGATTTGAAGCAATATTATTTTTTATACGCAAAATTTTTAAAGGACAAATTGGCGGACGATTAGGAATTGGATTGCTTGTCGGCGCGATGAATATTGCTACAGCAAATAATACTATTGCGATTATTATGGCTGCACCAATAGCTAAACAATTAAGTTTGGAATATAAAATCGAAGCTAAAGAATCAGCATCTTTGTTGGATACTTTTTCATGTGTATTTCAAGGTGTAATCCCGTATGGCGCACAAATGTTAATTGCAATTTCACAAGCAACATTGCTAGGCGAAAAAATTTCTGCGTTTGAAATTATTCCGTATCTATTTTATCCGTTTATGCTTTTTATTAGTTCCTTAATATTTGTTTTTTTAAGTAGCAAAAAAACGGTTTTATCAAATTAAGTTTTGGTCAATAAAAATTTTGGTAACAACAAAAAAAATTAGTCGCGGTAAAACGTGGCTATTTTTTTAAATAAAAAGCCAGTATTTAAACAACCTAATTTTATAAATCAGGTCAACATAACTAAAATTTTGTTACAACTCGAAGCTGTTGTGCAAAAATAAAATTGAGCTTTAAAACTAAAATTGTAAATCGATTGTAATTATAATTTTTTTAAATTAATCAAAGGCAAGATGTTTTCAATATGAACATTTTTTATATAAACACATATGTACCCAAAAAATAATTATTTGGAATCTAACGGTAGAAAATGAAATTAAAAAAATTTTTATCACATCTAGGTAGTAAAAATTAAAACAAAGATTTTGTTTGGCTACATCGCGAGACATTAAATATTTTTTTTTGCATGCCAATAATTTTGTCTTTTGTTTTGTGTTGTGAAAAAAATTTTTGATAATATAGTTGAATAAAATTGTTATTTGGTTTATAATTCAGATGGTTTGTCATTAAATAGATAATTTTTTTAGGTTTAATTTTTGTCATTAAATAGATAATTTTTTTAGGTTTAATTTTTGTTATTAAAAAAATATTTTTTTGTATATAAAATATAGGAGGAAGAATTTATGCAAAACAACAAAGTTAATCAAGAAAACGAAAAGCCAAAATCACTACTTAAAAAATTTGCTGATTGGATAGATGAACGAGAACAACGAGCTGGAAGGTTGCCTGTATCGCCTATGATAGGACTGGTTTTTGTTGAGATGGTAGGTGTTGGATTATATGTAATGTTGGCAATGTGTTCTTGGCAAACAATGCTTATTATATCTGGCAGTACTGTTATTGGATTAATCGTGTTATATTGTATTGCAGAATTGGTAAGAAAAATATTTTTTCGTAAAAAAACTCAAATTACAAAATCGCTAACCTTAGATAGCAACTTAAATAACAACCGCGATTCAAAAGAAGATTTTATAATTCAAGCAAACAATTCAAACAGTTTAACTGTTAAAACTGTTAAAGTGGAAAACAAAACTGTTGGCATAAACAGCGGAAACAACATAATAAACAACAAAGAAGATTTATAATAAATCTGTTTGCTGTTTATCGTTCACATATTATCTATTTTTTATAATTGGGTACCTAATATTTATTCATTACACCAATCTGTTTTTTTGTTTGCATTGTATTGAAGATTTTAATTTTAAAGGTTATGGGTGATTTTAAATTTATTTTATTGAAACGCAATAAAAAATTACGGTCGCTATTTTTAAATTCTTTTGTTTGGTTTATTTTTTATTTTTTTTTATTGAAGGGAAAAATTTTTAGATATATAATTGCTTGGTTTAAGATCAAAAATTTTGGAGGATGTTATGGGCATTTTTAGTAGTTTGTTTAAAAGTTATAGCAAGAAAGAAATTAAAAAAATCATGCCTATTGTGAAAAAAATTGAGGCTTTGGATGAAAAAATGCGGGCGTTATCTGACGATGAATTAAAAAATAAAACACAAGAGTTTAAAAATACACTCGCAGCGAATAATAATAATCTTGACGAGATTTTGGTTGAAGCTTTTGCTGTCGTAAGAGAAACAGCGTGTAGAGTTTTAAATTTAAAACATTTTGAGGTTCAATTGATTGGTGGAATAATTTTGCATCAGGGAAGAATTGCCGAAATGAAGACGGGTGAAGGAAAAACTTTGGTTGCGACGCTTCCAGCATATTTAAATGCTTTGACGGGAAAAGGCGTGCATATAGTTACTGTTAATGATTATTTAGCAAAAAGAGATTCGGAATGGATGGGACAAATTTTTAGATTTTTAGGCTTAAACGTTGGAGTTGTATTGAATGATATGTCGCCTCAAGAAAGAAAACAAGCTTATAATTGTGATATAACTTACGCGACAAATAATGAGCTTGGATTTGATTATTTGCGAGATAATATGATTATTCATAAAAATCAGGCCGTACAACGCGGATTAAATTATGCGATTATAGACGAAATTGATTCTATTTTGATAGATGAAGCACGAACGCCGTTAATAATTTCTGGAAGCGGAGAAAAATCGACAGAATTTTATGTTTTGGCAAATAATTTTGTAATGGGACTGACTAAAGGGAAAGTTTTAAATGAAGATGAAGCACTTAATCCGATTACGAAAACTGATATAATTGAAGAAGGAGATTTTGTTGTTGATGAAAAAGGTAAAACTGTAACGCTGACACAAGAGGGAATAAAAAAGGCTGAAGAATTTTTTAGAGTCGAAAATTTATCTGATCCAAATAATCTTGAGATTATGCATTATATTAATAACGCGCTGAAAGCAAATTATAATATGTTTTTAGATAAAGATTATGTTGTAAAAGATAATCAGATAATTATAGTTGATGAGTTTACAGGAAGATTAATGCCAGGACGAAGATATTCTGATGGTTTACATCAAGCAATCGAAGCAAAAGAAAAAGTAAAAGTTAAAAGCGAGAGTAAAACGTTAGCGACAATCACGTTTCAGAATTTCTTTAATAAATATCAAAAGAAAGCCGGTATGACAGGAACAGCTTTAACTGAAGAAAATGAATTTAAAGAAATATATGGTCTAGATGTTGTAGAAATAAGTCCAAATAAGCCAGTAAAAAGAATTGATCATCAGGACGCGGTTTATAAAACTGAAGCCGGAAAATTTAAAGCGGTTGTTGATGCAATAATAGAATCACATACAAAAGGACAACCTGTTTTGGTCGGGACGATTACGATTGATAAATCGGAAAAATTAAGCGAGATGCTAAAAGAAAAAGGAATTAGGCATAATGTTTTGAATGCAAAATATCATGAGAAAGAAGCGGAAATAATAGCTGATGCAGGATTAAAAAATGCTGTAACTATTGCGACAAATATGGCAGGACGTGGAACAGATATAAAACTTGGCGAAGGCGTAAAAGAGTTAGGCGGCTTAAAAATTATTGGAACAGAAAGACATGAAGCGCGAAGAATAGATAATCAGTTGAGAGGAAGATCGGGTCGTCAAGGTGATCCTGGTGAGTCTAAATTTTATATTTCGTTGGAAGATTCTTTAATGAGATTGTTTGGAGCGGCAAAACTGATGAAAATATTTGACACGATGAAAATTGATGAAGGCGAAGAAATTACTCATAAATTTTTGTCGCGAGCAATTGAGTTTGCACAAAAAAAGATAGAGGGAAATAATTTTGAAATTAGAAGACGTTTGTTTGAATATGATCAAGTTATGAATGAGCAGAGAGAAATTGTTTATACGCAGAGAAATAAAATTTTGGATGGCGAGGATTTAAAAGAAAATGTTATTAGCATGATAAAAGAAATTATTGAGCGATGTGTAAATATATATTTAAATGATGATTTTAAGTTAGTAAAAGAATCTGATGTTATAAATATGACTGAGTTTTTAATGCCAATTTTTAATAAGAAAATTATTTTATTTGATGAAAAAAATAAAAAGGACTTGGCAAAAAAAGTTGTGATAAAAAAATTATTTGATGAAGCGATTAAAATTTATGAAGGTAAAGAAAATGAATTTGGAACAGAAGAAATGCGCGAGATAGAAAGAATAATTATTTTAAAAACAGTTGATAGATACTGGATGGATCATATTGATAATATGGATAAGATGCGTCAAGGAATTTCTTTAAGAGCATATGCCCAAAGAGATCCATTGGTTGAATATAGATTTTTAAGTTATGACATGTTTGAAGAAATGAGTAATAATATTCAGTTTGATTCGATTCGAGGATTATTTAATGCGAGAATTGAAATAAGAATAGAAAAAGAAGAAGCGGTAAAGCAAATATTTGAAAATAATAATGGTGAAAAAAATATAAATAAGCCTGTAAAAAAAGAAAATAAGGTAGGACGGAATGAGACTTGTCCGTGTGGAAGTGGAAAAAAATATAAGAATTGCTGTGGCAAGAATAAAAAATAAAATTTGGAGAGTGATTTTATGCTTGAGCTTGATGAAATTAAGTCGCAGATAATAAATTATAAAAAAAAGCTTGATGAAATGGGGCGATCGCTTTGAAATAGATAATTTAAAAATAAAATTAAAAGAGATTGAAAAAAAATGTTATGAAAATAATAATTGGGCTGATAAAGATTTAATAAAAGAAAAAAAAAGATTGGAAAATAAGATTTATGAGTTTGGTGGTTTGGCTAAAAAAATAAATAATATTTTTGACTTGATTGATTTGTCGCAGCAAGAAAATGATTTGAGTTTATTAAGTGAGATTGTTGATTTAAAAAATAAATTTGTAGACGAGTTTGATAAGTTTAAGCTAAATAATTTATTGAATGAAGAATATGATTTTAATAATGCGATTGTAAGTTTGCATGCAGGAGCCGGCGGAACAGAATCTTGTGATTGGGTCGAGATGCTTTTGCGTATGTATAATAAATTTTGTGATAAACATGGTTTTAAATTTAAAATTATGGATTTGTTGCCGGGAGAAGAAGCTGGAATAAAATCAGTTGTGTTTGAAGTTTTGGGAGATAATGCGTACGGATATTTAAAAAGTGAAAAAGGAGTGCATAGATTAATAAGAATATCGCCGTTTGATTCGTCGAAGAGGAGACACACTTCGTTTGCTTCGTGCGATGTAATGCCGGAAATAAATAATGATGATAATGAGATAAAAATTTTGGATGATGAAATTAGAGTCGATACGTATCGTTCAAGCGGTGCCGGCGGGCAACATGTAAATACTACGGATTCGGCAATTAGAATTACTCATTTGCCAACAGGAATTGTTGTGCAGTGTCAAAATGAAAGATCGCAAAGACAAAATCGTGAGTTTGCGTTAAATATGCTTAAGTCAAAATTATTATTGTTAAAACTTGAAGAAGAAAAAGCCAAAATAAATAATATTCGCGGCGAACAAAAAGAAATTGCTTGGGGAAGTCAAATTCGAACTTATGTTTTTCATCCGTATAATATGGTCAAAGATCACAGAACAAATGTTGAAACAGGAAATATAAAATCTGTGATGGAAGGAGAAATAGATTTATTTATAAATGCTTTTTTGGCTTGGAGTAAATAAATTTAAAAAAATAAATAGTGCAAAAAAAAGCCTCTCGGTATAAGATTGAGAGGTTTTTTTGTGTATAGATTAAAGATTAAATTTGATCATTTTGATTATATCGATTGAAATCGGGCGAATTTTGATCATGAAGTGCTTGACCAAGATCAATAAGTGCATGTATTGCTGCTCGGTGCCCCTCATCGTTATTCTCATTTGGGTTATTTTCATTCTCATCTAGAAAATCTGGAAGAACTGATGGACAACAACTATTTATGCAACAACATGCACAACCACCAACACAACAAAGCAAAGAAAACAAACTTATAAAACCAACAATGAGTGTAAGAACAATAGGAAATTGCATGAAAATTAAAAAACGTTGCGTATATTTATGTTTTATGATTTTACCAATACAATTTTCTTCACTCAAATGTCTGACAATAAAATCTATTATCTGATGAAAAACAAATAAACCAAGCTCAATAAAACAACAAGTAACAGAAATTAAACTTACCAGCCAAAGCGAAAGTGCAGTAAGTCCCAATACCAAAAAAAGAACAACACCTACGCTGATTTTTAAATATATTAAACTTTTATCTGATGTTGATTTGTACGATTTGTTTTGTTGAGAATTAAAATCTGCAATCGCTTTTTGGTTTTTCCCGTCAATAAGAAAATTCAGTAAGTTCTTTATTGCAAGATCCTTATTTTTTTCATTTTCTGATTTTGGACCACTAAAATCTATATCATAACTAAAATCGTATGTTTCATCATTACATGCTGCATGAACAAGTTCCGCAACGACAAAGTCATGGATATTCTCAAGCTTGCAGTTATTATTTTTGCATATATTATCCAACCAACTTTGAACCCCAATGCCATTAAATGATCCATTAAGCATATTAACAGAAAGAATTTTTGCACGAGCATCGTCTACCTCACAAATCTCATCTTTACGGAACAAAAAACAGAATGACGATATAACATCGGATATAACTGAGAAAAACAATTTAAAATAATAACAAAAACCACGCTCTTCAGTTTTCCCCTCGAGTACAAAGTTTGCAATTTCATTCGGAGTTGAAAACTGTCCTTTTACTCTGTTTATCCCATTTGCATCCTTCGCAATAGTAAAACCTTTTAAATGCGGAATAATTATTTTCTGCTCAGAATTGCTTAATGATGACAGTTTGGTGTTATCGAAACTCCATTTATAATTGTCACAAGCTTTTAGCACACCTGATAAAAAAGCATTTTTTTCTTCTTGGCTGGAAATATTTTTATAGTTTTCATCGCCACCAGTTACAATTATTTGATTATCTATTTCATTTTCTGTCTTTTGACCTCTGATTACATCAATAGCGTCAACAAAATCTGCTTTGCGTTTCATTTCATTGATTGTATTTTCCTGCGCACTAAAATATCCGTAATACTCCCAAAGCAAACATTTTGTTTCTGTCCTTAAATTGTTTTTTGTTAAATAATTCCTTATTGCGTTTGCTAAATTCTCGCGACTAGAAAAATCTAGATAAGGGCCACCATCTGCATTTTTGTCAAATGTTTGAATTATATTCTCAAAACGCAATCTCAAAATATTTTCAAAAACACCAACTGGATATTTTTTGTATTGCTCATTCATCTCAGTTATATTTTTCTCTAAAGATTTTCCGATGTTAAATTTTTGATTTTCATCATTTTGAAATTCAAAAATACGGCTCAATATAATAACTTTATATGGCTTGGATAAATTATAAAACTCTCCATCTTTATCTATAAAATTATCCGGACTCATCGTTCTAAGCGTTTTTATATTTTTCGTAATCACATCGTGATTCGCATGTACTTTATTCTCATCCTTTTCATCTTTATATTCCGCCCATTTTTTATCCGTAAGATATTTTAAAAACACACACATCGATTTCTCGTCATATATTTTTCTTTTAAGATCCGACAAACCATTGCCATCACTACCATTTTGTTGTCTATCAACAACAAGGTTCACACTATAATTAAGCATAAATTTTCCGCCCCTCAAAATAAATAAAACGAATATTATTTTGAAACAAAAAATATCCTTTGTCAAGAGAAAATAAGTTTTTTTGTTCTGTATATCAAAATTTTTTTCCCATACATAAAAATAAAAACTGAAACAGGGGGAAAAAATCTGTGATGGAAATCGAAATAGATTTATTTATAAATGCTTTTTTGGCCTGGAAAAAATAAATTTTAAAAAAGTAAATAGTGCAGAATAAAAAACCTCTCGGTATAAGTCGGTATAAGATTGAGAGGATTTTTTATGGATTAAAAACCAAAATTAAATTTTTTTATTAAGAATTAATATTTTTCTAATATTCTTCCTCATTGATTTCAGGTTCACTTTTTTCCATATCAGGAATGTCTTCATAAACATCTAAAAATGATTTGTTTCCACCCAAACACTTCGGTAAATTAATTACATCGTATTTAACACTTATTACCCAAGATACTATAAAAATTGCAAGTGTAATTATAATCAAAATTATAGATAAAAATTTTGCTAAGGCAAGAAAAGAAAATATAATATCGATAATAGAAGCAATTACAAGTGCGAAGCAAACTGTTGTTAGCATAAGCAAAAAAAGTTTCTTCCATGACAATTCTCTTTCTGTATATGGCTCTGTGTCTAGATTTGAAGTGTCAGAAGATGTACGATACTTCGATTCCTCTTGTTCCGTATTTTGTTTGTCTGTTTCTCCAGGCTTAGTTTTCGATTCAAAACAAAATTCACCATTGTTAATTTTAACATTGCAATCTGACAAAGCATTTTTGAAAGCTAGGAATAGACCATCCCCATCGCAGTCTATTCTACCAATGTTGTTAAGTAAAAAAATAAAATCCTGTTCTTTATTTTCCCCAAAAAACGTTTTTAGCAAGCCTGACATAAATTCATTATTTTTAAATACATCGTCGATATAAAACTTATCTTGAATAAAAATACAAATAGCCCTAAATACTTTTATTAAATCGTCATTTGCTTGCAGTTTCACTTTATCATTGGTATTTTTTAGTTTATCAATGGCGTCGTCGACTTTTAGCTTCTCTGTTTCAAGCGAGGATTTACCGAGGTGTTCTCCTATCATTGATAAAAACAAGATTGCAGAAACCTTGTTCGCAAAAGTAAAACCATTTACATATTGTTTATTGTTTTCATTTTTAAAAAACGCTTCATATTTGTTATTATACTTTTTTTGTCCGCAAATTAGTTTCATTATATTCCATTTTATGTCCAATAAATCGTCTATATTTGATATTTTGAGTGATTTATTGTTTTTGAATGTTATAGCGCAAATGTCTGTTTGATTGGCATTAAAAATATCTTTTATGTCGTTATTAAGTTTCTTTTCCCCATCGTTATCAATCATAATTTTGTCTCCTTATAATTTTTTTTAATTTTATACTTTTGACAAAAATCAAAAGGCTAAAATCTTAATCACAATTAAAGCAAACGAACTGAGCGCGATAAAGTTCATACAAACCCAACTACTTTTAGTATAAACCAAAAAATAATATTTGTCAAGAGAAAATAAGTTTTTTTGTTTCGTATATCAAAATTTTTTTACCATACATAAAAATAAAAACTGAAACATGGGGAAAAAATCTGTGATGGAAATCGAAATATATTTGTTTATAAATGCTTTTTTGGCTTGGAAGAAATAAATTTTAAAAAAGTAAATAGTGCAAAATAAAAAACTCTCGGTATAAGATTGAGAGTTTTTTTTATGGATTAAAAACCAAGATTAAATTTTTTTATTAAGAATTAGGGAGCATTCACATAAAAAGCAAATCAGAAATAACAGCAAGAGAAATGATGGAAATAAAAATAGAATCAAGCTTATCATAACGAGTAAAAACTTTTCTAAAACGTTTCAAACTCAGGAAATATCGCTCGATATTATTGCAAGGTGTTTATCTTAGCTCTAAGAAAATTTACGATTTTTTTTTAGGTGGAACAACTGACTTAAACCCGTGATTCTTAGCTAAAGCTAAAGTTTTATCATCTTCGTAAGCTCTGTCCATCAGGAGATAATTATTATTTTTGGAATATATGGATTCAATCAGCTTTCT
>CAMKTI010000051.1 GCA_946415665.1 uncultured Clostridia bacterium | reverse complement strand
AACAACTTTATAAACAACGTAACAATATCGAGCGATATTTCCTGAGTTTGAAACGCTTTAGAAAAGTTTTTGCTCGTTATGATAGGTTTGACTATATTTTTATTTGTACAATATCATTTGCTTTTATTTTTGACTTGCTTTTTATGTGAACGCTACTTAACCTGTTCAATGAATTCTGTCTTGTGTAAAAAAAACTCACACGGTATCCAATGTGTAAGTTTTTTATTTTTTAGACAATAAGATTGATGTACATAAAAAATATTTATGACAAGACATTTTTATTTTTATAGATATAATCTACACCTGACCAAAAAGTAAATATAACTGTCGAAATTATAATTAAATGTTTAAAAAACATCATAAAATAATTTTTAAAATCCAATACAACCAACACAATCATTATCATTTGCAAAACGGTTTTTATTTTCCCTAAATAATTTGCTTGTATTACAGTATTTTTTTTCGCTGCAACCAATCTAAATCCAGTAATAATTAATTCGCGCCAAACAATAATTATTGCGATCCAGCACGAAATTTTTTGAAGCTCGACAAGCGTAATTAAAACTGAAATCACCAATAATTTATCTACTAATGGATCCATAAATTTTCCTAAGTCAGTTATTAAATTTTTTTTTCGCGCAATATATCCATCTAAAGCATCTGTTGCACAAGCCAAAATGAAAAAACAAATCGCAATAACATCTGTGATTCTATTATTTATTAATAAAAGTAAAACACAAACCGGAATAAAAAAAATTCTCGTGATCGTAATTTTATTCGCTAAATTCATATTTAAATCAACTCCGAAAAAATTAATTTAGTTTATTTTAAACAAAATCCTCAATAAAATCCAAAGCTATTATTCATCAAAATCATTTTGTTTTAAAAAAGTCATTTTTCGATATCATGTTTTATATTTTTGTCGCTGATTTATTTTTTATTTTTGGCAATAATTTATTTATATGATTATATTTTTTCTACGGGATACAAATTTTTTTAAACTGCTTTACCAAAAAAAATTATTTTTGTTATAATCCCGTCCGTGATTTTTTAGCAAAAAATAAGGAGTGATAAAAAATGTCGTTGGTAAATACAAAAAAAATGCTTGAACAAGCATTTGAAGATGGTTATGCTGTCGGCGCATTTAATATAAATAACATGGAAATACTTCAGGCAGTTATAAATTCGGCACAAAAAAATAATTCTGACGTAATTTTACAAGTTTCAAAAAGTGCATTGTTATATGCCGGACCAAAATATTTAAAATATATGGTTCAGGCTGCAACTGAAGAAACAAATATAAATGTTGCTTTGCATTTAGATCATGGACCGGATTTTGAGACAGTAAAGCTTGCGATAGAAAATGGTTTTACATCCGTAATGTTTGACGGTTCACAACTTGAGTATAAAGAAAATATTAGACAAACAAAACGAGTTGTGGAATTTGCGCATGAAAAAGATATAACAGTTGAGGCAGAGCTTGGAAAATTAGCAGGCGTTGAAGATGAAGTAAATGTGTCTGAAAAAAACGCGATGTATACAGATCCGGATCAAGCTGTTGATTTCGTTGAAAAAACAGGAATTGATTCTTTGGCTGTCGCAATTGGAACAAGTCACGGCGCATATAAATTTAAAGGTGAAGCAAAAATTGATTTTGACAGATTAAAATTAATCACTCAAAGATTAGAAGAGGCCGGATTTAAAAAATTTCCGATTGTTTTGCATGGAGCGTCATCTGTCGAACCAGAGTGTGTTGAAATTTGTAATCAGTACGGCGGAAAACTTTCGAATACAAAAGGTGTGCCAAATAAAATTTTAAAAGAAGTGGCGAAATTATCAGTTTGTAAAATAAATATGGACACGGATTTAAGATTGGCAATGACTGCGGCTATCAGAAAATTTTTTGCTTTGAATCCAGAAAAATTTGACCCAAGAGGATATCTTGGTGAAGGACGAAATTTAATCGAAAAAATCGTTGATAACAAAATAAAAAATGTTTTAGGATCAGTTGATTCATCAAAGCTTCAAAAAGTAGAGCTCATGTAAAAAAAACATGAGCTTTTTTTAGTGTCACAAAAAAATATTTGGCAAATAAATTTTTTTAGGTTATTCAAATTACAAAAAGCGATTTTTTTATCAAATATTTGACATGGTAATAAAACTATGTTAAAATGCAAACTGTTCCGCGAAGGGGGTGGGTTTTGTGTCGCGAAGGTTAAATTCGCCAATTATAACAAAATCTGATGTTTCTGCTGTGAAAAACAGAATGAAGTCGCATCTTGGAGAACAAGTAACTTTAGTTTCATTTAGCGGAAGTCGTGAAATAGAACAGTCTTGTAAAATAAACGGTGTTTTTGACAATTTTTTCACTGTTGTGTCCGATAACAAAAGAGTTACATCATATAAACATGTCGATTTAATTTCTAATCATGTAAAAATAGTTTTTGGTACGGACAAAAATAAAACTAAGAGCAATAAAAAAGATGTTTCAGGCGTTTCTAGTGGTTAGTTTTTGGTTTTGGTGTAGAGATAAAAAATTTGTAAAAAAACCGAGTTGCGAAATTTATGGCTCGGTATATAAACATGTCGATTTAATTTCTAATCATGTAAAAATAGTTTTTGGTACGGACAAAAATAAAACTAAGAGCAATAAAAAAGATGTTTCAGGCGTTTCTAGTGGTTAGTTTTTGGTTTTGGTGTAGAGATAAAAAATTTGTAAAAAAACCGAGTTGCGAAATTTATGGCTCGGTTTTTTTATGTGTTAAAAAAATTTTTCCTTGACAAATATATTTTTCATTTATAGGATACAAAGGTATTTGGAAACAAATACAAAAAAATAATTTTTAGGGGAAAAATCATGAGTAATAAAAACAAAATTAATGAAGTTATAGAGGATAAAAAAGATTCTTCAACTAGAAAAGAAGAAGACAGGTGTAACATTTTTAATATCAAATCACGATTTATACGAAAAAATCTTTTTGACTTTTTGAAAAATGGTAATTTCCGTGAGCAAACAAATGGTATTTTGAAACACAACCACAAGTTGCATCAGGATAGAATAACTTTACCTTTACGAGAAAAACAAAGAATTGACAGTTTGAACGATGTTGAAAAATGGACACCATAACCATATTTAAAATATATATATTGGTCGCTGGGCGAAATTGCAAACGAACTTTTTGATAATATCAGAGGACATGAAGAAAAACATTGCAGGATTATAGGCGAGCAAGAATGTATTGAGAGTATTGTACAACTGTTGGCTGTTAACTTGATTTTTAATAAGGTGTATGTAGAAGAAACGGAATTGTTTAAAGAAGAAGATTTAAAGTTGATTAAAGGAATAGCTGTAGCTCAACAAATTGATGCCTCGATAAAAAAGACGCTTGGAATTGTACGTGATCTTGAGAACCCTTACAGAATAAAACTCCGCGATGAATCATTGTATTTTGAAATAAAACGTGTTACTAGTAGTTATAGGCGGGACATTGGTCTAGACCGGCAGGGCAACTATGGAGGAAATGAGGTTGCTGTGTTTCATTACATTCAACTTATAACAGATGATAATGATGATAAGAATAAGCGTTTGAATTTTCGAAATAATGTGCGTTCCATTCTTATCCAATTTATGTGCTTAAATTATGATAACAGATTTTATAAAGAAAGAGTTAATCGTCTTCTGCCTGTGTCTGCAAATGTTATAAAAGGAAGATTTGCAATATTGGATGAGAACACAACAATTAGGTTAGGTTTTAACTATAAAACTTTCGTACAAAATATGGTTAAAAGTTCTAATTGGTATTCATTTGTGTTTGGTGAAGATGATTATGACATAAGAAGTTATCCTGATTCAGAGTTATTTGATGCGATTAAAGAGGTTTTGCCAACACAAGACCAGAAAGATAAATTTCAAATATCTATTGAAAGTAAAAATGAACAAAAAAAAGGTATAGAAGAAGGACCAATACCAAATTTGGAAAAACAAAACTCTAAAAATTTAAACGATGAATTTAATTCAAAATAAGATTTATGTTTAATCAATAGTAAACAAAAAGCCGAGTCATAAATTTTATGGCTCGGTCTTTTTTATGTGCTAAAAAATTTTTACATTAAAATCACATAACCAGTTTTAATACAAAAATTTATTTTGTAAAACACTAACTAAATCATCTATTTTTATCCTTTTTTGTTGCATTGAATCACGATCGCGAATCGTAACAGAATTATCACTTTGTGAATCAAAATCGTAAGTCAAACAAAATGGTGTGCCGATTTCATCTTGTCTCCTGTAACGTTTTCCAATTGATCCCGTATCATCAAAATCACAGAAAAAATATTTGCTCAACAAATAATAAATTTTTATTGCTTCCGGACTTAATTTTTTTGATAACGGCAAAACAGCAATTTTAATTGGCGCTAAACTTGGATGCAATTTTAAAACAACACGCGAATCATTTTCTAATTTTTCTTCATGATAAGCGTCACATAAAAATGCCAAAGTCAAACGATCGACTCCGACTGACGGCTCTATACAATTCGGAACAAATTTTTGATTTGTCTGCGCATCAAAATATTTTATTTCTTGGTGCGAAAATTTTTCATGTTGCGACAAGTCAAAATTTCCACGATCAGCAATCCCCCAAAGTTCTCCCCATCCAAACGGGAAAAAATATTCTATATCGCTCGTTGCATTACTATAATGCGATAATTCTTCTTTTTCATGATCGCGTATTTTCAAATTTTTTTCTGACAAATTTAATTCTAAAAGCCATTTAAAACAAAACTCTCGCCAATAATCAAACCATTTTTTACTTTCTTGTGCCTCGCAAAAAAATTCAAGCTCCATTTGTTCAAATTCACGCGTTCTAAAAATAAAATTTCCCGGCGTTATCTCATTGCGAAAAGATTTTCCAATTTGTCCTATTCCGAACGGCAATTTTTTTCTCGTTGTTCTCAAGACATTATTAAAATTTATAAAAATCCCTTGAGCAGTTTCCGGTCGCAAATAAATAATTTTATTTTCATCAGTAACGCCCATAAAAGTTTTAAACATGAGATTAAAATTTCTTATTTCCGTAAAATTATTTGCGCTGCATTCCGGACATTTAATATTATTCTCGCAAACAAAATCAAATAATTTTTTGTTATCCCAGCCATTAATATTTTCTTTTATATTTTTTTCTTTCAAAAAATTTTCGATCAAATGATCAGCACGAAATCTTGATTTGCAATTTTTGCAATCTATTAATGGATCCGAAAAATTATTTAAATGTCCTGATGCATTCCAAACTTCAGGATTTAATAAAATCGAACTGTCAATTCCAAAATTAAAAATTTGCTCCTGGATAAATTTTTTCCACCAGGCTTTTTTTATATTATTTTTTAATTCAATTCCAAGCGGACCATAATCCCAAGTATTTGCCAAACCTCCATAAATTTCTGAACCTGGAAAAATAAAACCGCGATTTTTTGACAGCGCTACTATTTTTTCAAGATTATTCTTCATTTTTATCAACTCCAAATTTTATGATAGCACATGTAAAAAATAATTTTTTAAAAATGTTATAATGCGCAGGTTCAAATTTTATAAACGAATAAATTAATTTAACATAAGGTTGTGTTTTATCTTGAAATCAAAAAAATCATTTGATGTGTTTATGAAACATAAAAAATTTTTTTTTGGTTTGGGTTTGTTTTTTTTTGTGGTTGGATTATTTTTGACGCTAGAAATTTTAAACACAAAAAATATTATTGATGCATATTTAAAAATTTTTACGCAGCCCAATTTTGTTTTTTTGTCTTGTCTTGCAATTTTTTTTCTTTGGACAATATTTTTTTCACTTAGCAATAATTTGTTTTTAAGCAGCTTTATTTTAAGTTTAGTTCTATATTTTTTTTATCTCATGAATTTTTATCGCCGGGAAATTACAGGCTGGGTTTTTGTTCCGTCTGATTTAAATTTCTTTAAAAGTTTTCAAAGCATAAATAGTTTTGCTAGGTTAAAATTTCATCACAGAATAATTGTTGTGCCAACGATAATATTTTTTTTAGTATGCACATTATTTTTTTGTTACAAGAAAAGCAAGATGAAATTTAAATTTAAATCGCGTGTAAAAATCTTTTTTTCCAGTGTACTTGCTTTTTTATTTATGTTTCGCAGTTCATTTTCGAGAACAAATATCATGCCACTGTTTGGTTTAGATACAAGAATTAAATTTACTTCGAATCAAATTTATGATAAGTACGGAGCAATTATGGGATTTTATACAATGTCTGCGCAAAAAAATAATTTAAGGCCGGCGAATTATAATCGTGACACGATAAAAAAAATTGCTGACAAGATAAATCAAGAGTATCAGCAAAATATTTTTGTCAAAAACAAAATCAAAAAAAATATAAAACCAAACGTAATAATAATTATGAGTGAAGCTTTTGCCGATCCAACACGTTGGAGTAATATTAATTTTTCTGAAGAGCCTATTCCGAATTTTAAAAATCTATCTAGCGAAAGTATTTTTGGAAATTTAATTACACCGTCTTTTGGCGGATCAACTTGTAATGTTGAATATGAATTTAATACTTGCAATGCGATGTATTTTTTTGAACCGGGAGCAATTCCATATGAGGATTATAAAAAATATTTTGCCAATGAAAATTTAGAGACCATCCCAAAAATTTTTAAAAAGAATGGCTATGAAACAATTGGTTTGCATACTTACGACGGCAATTTTTTTAACAGAAAAGAGGTTTATAAAATACTTGGTTTTGATAAATTTATTTGTGCTGAAGATATGAAAGATGCTGAATTCGCAGGAAGTTTTATTTCTGATAAATATTTTACAGATCAGATAATTAATATTCTTGAAACAAAGGATAAGCCGATTTTTTTGTATGGGATTACGATGGAAAACCATTATCCGTTTGAAAAAAATAAATTTCAGGAGCCGGATAAAATAAAAGCTGAAAGTGATTTTTTAAATCAAAAACAAATCGAATCGTTGGAATCTTATTTGCATGGAATAAATGATGCCGATCGCGAATTAAAAAGATTAACTGATTATCTAAAAAATTTTGCCGAGCCAAGCATTGTTATATTTTTTGGAGATCATTTACCAATTTTAAATAATTCAGGCTATGAGTTTTTTTATAACATAAAATATATTTCTGACAAAGATAATTCTAATTGGACGGCAGAGGATTTTTATAAAATGTATACGACACCTGATTTGATTTGGAATAATTTCGACAACAAAAATATAAATTTGGGTGATATTAGTCCGTATTTTTTAAGCAATTGTCTTTTGGATTATTTAAATTTTGACAAGCCGTTGAAATTTAAATTTATGAATCTGATTTATCAAAAAATTTGTGCGCTGAAAGAAAATTTATGTATTGATAGAAACGGGAAAAAATTTGACGCGATGCCAGATAGAAATTTAGAGAATATGTATTTTAATTTGCAATATGATTCTGTGTTTGGAAAAAATTTTTTATCGGAATAAATTAAATAAAAAATGATTGATACAAAAATTGTCAGTCGTTTTTTTTGTATTTTGTTTTACTACGCGAAAAAAATATACTTGACAAGCAATATTTTTTGTTTTAGAATTTTAACTATTGATCAAATAAATTTTATTCAAGGGGACGGAGAAATACGTCTGAGAAAAATGAAACTGATAAATTAATTGAAGATTTAGCGAAGGAACCGGATTTGGATAAAAAGCTACGTGGATATATCTGTTCAATAATAATAACATATAAAGATGAGAGATTCATTCCTAAAAAGAATGCAAAGGTAAAATATCTGAAATTGATTATTGAAAAAGACAAACGTTGGAAAATTAAATATAGCAAATTATTAGAGCCGGATAATCAACAAAAGCTTAATGAGATCGTTTTAAAACATAATACAGTCCAAAAAATATTACAAACTGCAAAAAAATCACTTTTAGAAAGTGAATGTTTTAATGATTTTATAGTAGAAGTTCAAAATTTTCTTGAACGTACAGATAATAACGTAAAACAAATATCTAAATTTTGTGCTTTATGTCTGATTTCTGCTTTTACTCGTGATACTTTAACTCAAAGCCAGGTAGAACAGATTTTAAATTTGGTGGATGAAAATCTCAAGACAGAAGTAGATAATCCTAAGAACTCAATAATTATGACGGATTTTTTTTTGAGTGTTTTTGATGTGTTAAAAGATTCAGCACCGAAAAAATTTATACAATATGTTATTGATTGCGTTGATTTTGAAAAATGCAAAAACGGCACAAACAATGATTATTTATTTGAAACAGTTTGTCACTTAATTATCCATGATCCGTATTCAAATAATAATTTCAAACAAGCGATAAAAAATGTTTTAATCGATGGTGTCGAGTATGAAGAATTTCGCTCAAAGTTATCTAAGGTTAAAGGTTTTGGCGAATATGTTACGGATCGTTTAAAACAAAATCCTGAGTTTGATCCGGTCAAGCAATTTAAGGAAAAATTATCCGTGGAGAATCTTACGCTTTGTTTTGAAAATGGAAAATTTGAATTAAAAAAAATGGAATCTATAAATGTAGATGCCCAAAAAACTGAACAAAAATTTAATAACACGGAAAAAATCGTTGCAGATGCAAGCAATGATTCGGATAGAAAATTGTTACGATTGCGATTGGTTTATGTGATTTTATTTATTATCGCGTTTGTTGCATTACTTAATGTTGGGCTGAGTTTTTTGGCTGTGCCCAAAATTGTGTCTTGGATTGTTTTTGGTTTTTGTTTTGCTGGCGGTTCGGTTTGTGTGTTTTTTGCTTGCCGGATCAAAAATTTAAAAAAATCAGGGGAAGAAAAAATAAAATCGGTTTATTCTATAGCACAAAACAATAAAGGCAAAATAATCTATTTGGACTTAAGCCAAAATAGCGGTATCGGTAATTATTTTTTTCTTCGTCCTCCCAACGGATTTGATAATCATTAATGTAAAAATAATTAAAACGAAAAAAGACGATTGATATGAGATACATCGATCGTTTTCTTTTGCAAAGATTTTTTATAATGCTAAAAACTATTATCGTTTGATAAATCTATTTTCAAAGGTTTCAACTTTTTTATTTATGTAATATAAAATCGGATAAAAAAATAAAATTAAAACTACGTTATAAATTGCTTTTGGAAAAATGATTTTGTTCAGTGCGTAAAAAAAATATTTATAAAAACTAAATCCGTAATAAAAAACTGAACCCGTTATATCAAAAAAAATTGTCGCAAAAAAAACTAATATCATCGGGATAAAAAAATTTTCTCGATAAAAATATTTAAACGGCTTGCAAAATAAATACCCGGTCACAGCATAGATAATCGCATAAAAACAAGCTTTTTCACCAAAAAAAATATCTCGTGTCAAACCCCAAAAAAAACCGAACAATATACTTTCAGTTTCATTTCGCAATACATCCAAACCAATAATTATCACCAAAAAAAAATCCGCTTTTACATAATTCAATTCCAATTTATCAAGCAAACCAAAATTAAACCCAAAGCTAAATACAAATAAAACTAAATTAAAAAGCCATCTCAAATATTATTCCTCCAAATTTTTCTGCTGCTTGATTATTAAAACATACTCAATATTTTTAAAATCGCTTGCGGGTTCTAAAACAATTTCTTTCTCGTTATTATCTAAATTTATCTTTTTTATTTGCCCAACCAATAATCCCTTTGGATAAATTTCGCTCAAATGCGAAGTTACAATTTCATCGCCTTCAATTAAATCCGCATTCTCATTTAAAAATTCTACTAGACATAAACCTTGATTTTTAAATTTTAAATTTCCCTTTACAAAACCTAAATCATCTGTCCTTGAATTTTTTATACTCACGGAATTTTTTTCATCAATTAAACTTAACACCTTAGAAAAATTTTTTTGGCAATCAATAATTTTCCCAGCCAAACCATTTTTGGCTAAGACAACCATATTATTTTTTATTCCGTCATTCAAACCTTTATCTATTAAAAAAATATCAAACCATCCGCCAGAATCTTTTGCAATTACATTCGCTCCGACCAAATCATAAGCATTAAATTTATTTTTCATTTCCAAAAGCGTATTTAACTTTTGATTTTCTTGCTCCAAAATTTTATATCTTTGCTTTTCAAAATTATTTTGCTCTGCCTCTTCTTTTAATCTAATGTTTTCGTTTTCTATCTCAAAAATATTATTTAAAAAAATTATTTTCTTTTGGCTCCAATTAAACGTTTCAATACAAAATTTTTCTACAGGCAAAAAAATAAAACCCAAACTATCAGCAAAAAAATCTAATCCTAAAGCTCGGTCAAGAAAAATTAAACAGCAAAAACAAATTATAAATATAATAAGAGCCAATTTTTTTCTTCGCTTTAAAAATTTCAATTTGGTATTTCCTTTTAATAAAAAAATTTAAAATCTGATACGAGAAAATAATACCATAGATATTTTATTAAGAATATCCTAAAATTTATTTTATCCGTTTTTATTTATGTTTGTTTTAGATAGTGTCTACACAAAAAAGATAAAAAAGAGGAATAAACTACAAAATGAAGTATAACGGAGAAAAATAAAAAATAGGAGCAAAACAAACATAAAAAAAAAAAAACGTATCGTAGATTTGATATAAGTGATGCAAAGTGGAAGCTAATAGAGCTGCATCTGACAGGTCGGCCTGGGCAACGTGGAGGTATAGCCAAAGATAATCGAAAATTTATCAATGCAGTTATTTGGATACTAAAAACAGAGTCTCTGTGGAGGGATTTGCCGCCGGATTATGGCAAGTGGGGTACAGTTCATCAAAGATTTATTCGATGGCAACGAAAAGGCATGTGGAAAAAATTATTTGAGATACTGAAAGATGATGTGAGCTTTGCCGTTAATGAGCACGGTATGCCTGTAAAATTTATCGTTACAGAGAGAACGAGTGCCGATTGTAAAAAAGCTATTAACTTGCTCAAAAATCTCGATGCAAAATTAGTCTTTGCAGACAGAGCTATGATACCAACGAAATTTTCTTGTCTTATATCACTGTACAAAATATGAAATCAGTTATTTTTCCAAAACGCAACAGGCTTGAACAATGTGGTTATAATCGTAAACTTTATCGCTTTAGACATATTATCGAGAATACTTTCCTTGCTTTTAAGCGTTGTCGCAGTATTGCCAACCGATACGTTAAAACACTCGATGATTTCATCGCTTCTATTTGTGTTCGTTATATCTTTATGTATTTGTCATTCTTTTAAATTTTTTTCATGTAAACACTCTTTAGAATGTTATTTTGTAATAAAAAAACAAAATCAGCTATAGAATCCGATAAAAAAAATAATTGAGAACACTTGACACACATTATTTTTCATT
>CAMKTI010000050.1 GCA_946415665.1 uncultured Clostridia bacterium | reverse complement strand
GACCATAAATTTCTGTAAAATCCAAATCAAGCAAATTTTTATACATAAATTTTTTGTTTCGTTTATGTCTGGGCATATGAAATGGATAAATATTTTTTAGAGATAAAATCTTTTCTTCCAAACAAAATTGCTTCCTAATAATATTTTTTTTCATCATTTAAATATTTGTTTGCGATGCAAAGATAATTTTATTGTAATCTAAGCGATACAAAAATATAAATCGTTTACATAGATGTAATCCAAACAAATTAAAAAACGTAAAAATAATTTTTAGTTATTACCTTATCCTATATGATTTTGTGGTTTCTATTGTTTTTTGCTTCTAAAATAATTTTTTCGATAATATTGGCAGCATCACTTATAATTTTTTCGCAATTGTATTTTTCGCGCAAACGCTCGCAATTTAAACTTTTATATTTTAAATTAAACTCGTTTAAAAATTTTATTCTAAGTTTTTTTGTCGTTTGATTATCAAAAAATAAACCCAAAGACATAATACATGCCACAAGTACACTACAAATAGATTTTATTCCAAAACCATTATTTACTCCCGTACATAAATTAATACACTCGTTTGACAATTTAATATCAAATTTTTTTGATACAGCTTTTAGAATCGCCTGCGAGCAATTAAATCCATTTTTATAAAATTCAAGAGCCAATCGTTTCAAATTTTATTTCCTCCCTAAAAAAATCACTAATATAAAATTATGATGTTTTATATTTAATAGTTCGTGGTAAAAAAATATTTACATCAATAAATTATTAATTTTATCGTCTAATCATCTATTTATTTTGACAAAACAAATTTAGTTTTTTAAACATGTTTTTAAATCTGTTTTTAATCCAAAACTTAAAGACATATACATTAAAATAAATCCAAAATTCATATTAAACATTTTTAAAATAGATTTATTTTTTTGTGTTTTATTATCGATTCATTATTTTGCATGTGATAAAATCTTATGCTGATAACGTAAAAAAATTTGGAGAGGTTTGTATGCATAAAAACAGAGTAAGACAATTTTTTAAAGTAATGATGTTTATGATAATAATTTTTTTGTTGTGCTTGGCTTTTTTTACAATCAAAAAAAATTCTGTACAAAAAACTTTTTGGGCTCTGGTTCCATCATTTATTGCAATTGATTTAGCTTTAATAACAAAAGAAGTTTATAGTTCTTTGTTTGCAGGAATTTTTTTTGGCGGACTTTTATATTCAAACTTTAATTTTGAAAACACGATGAATTATGTTTTTCAAGATGTTTTAATAGAGCAACTTGGAAATAAATATAATATTGGGATATTAATTTTTTTAGTTATTTTAGGAATTTTGGTAACGGCAATGAATAAAGCTGGCGGTTCAAAAGCTTTTGGTAATTGGGCTGGAAAACATATAAAATCAAAAATTGGTGCTCAGTGTGCAACTATTTTTCTGGGTATGATAATTTTTATTGACGATTATTTTAATTGTTTAACGGTCGGAAGTGTTATGCGTCCAATTACAGATAAATATAAAATTTCGCGGGCAAAACTTGCATATTTAATTGATTCGACGGCGGCACCAATTTGTATAATTGCACCAATATCTTCGTGGGCTGCAGCTGTTTCAGGATTTATTGAAAATCAAAACGGAATCGAGTTGTTTATAAAAACAATCCCGTTTAATTTTTATGCTTTGTTAACGATTGTGATGATGTTTTTGCTAGCGTTATTTAAAATAGATTTTGGTCCAATGAAAAAATGTGAAGAAAATATAGAGTCGAGTACGAATGAAAAAATATTTGAGTTTGCAAATCGAAGTGATTTAAAAAATAATAAAAATGGAAAAGTAATTGATTTGGTTTTGCCGATTATATTTTTAATTTGTTTTTGTGTTTTGGGAATGATTTATAGCGGCGGTTTTTTTAGCAAAGAAAATAAAAATTTTGTTCAAGCGTTGTCACAAAGCGATGCTTCAGTTGGATTAGTTTATGGTTCTTTTTTAGCGTTGATTTTAAGTTTTTGTTTATATATTTTTAGGGGCGTTTTAAATTTTAAAGAATGTATGGACTGTATTTCACAAGGATTTATTTCGATGGTGGCACCGATTTTAATTTTAAGTTTTGCATGGAGTTTAAAAGCCGTTACGGATAATTTAGGAGCAAGAGAATTTGTTGCCGAATTGGTAAAAATCTATGCTGGCGGATTTATAAATTTTATGCCATGTATTTTATTTATAATTTCTGGAATTTTAGCTTTTGCAACCGGAACGTCATGGGGGACGTTTGGAATTTTGATTCCGATTGTAATAAATATTTTCGAGAGAAATAATTACCCAATGATGATAATTTCAATGTCGGCTTGTATGTCAGGAGCGGTTTGCGGAGACCATTGTTCTCCGATTTCTGACACAACTATTATGTCGTCAGCAGGCGCACAATCTGAACACATGGAACATGTTCTAACACAATTGCCATATGCTTTATCATGTGCTTTTATTGCAAGTATAAGTTATGTAATCGCAGGATTTACTAAATCTGGATTTATTTCTTTGATGACTGGAATAATATTGTTAATTATTTTTTTGTTAGCTATAAAAAATTAGTTATATTTTTTTAGGGAGGATTCTTTATGAAAAAAATATTTTATGTATTATCGATTTTATCATTCCTTGCGATTATATTGTCGAGTATATTTTTTTCATGGTATATTGCTTTTTTTTTGATAGCTTGGATTTTGTGTGTTGGTTTTGCGCAATATAAAATCGGCAATTTAACCTATATCGAGGAACGCAAAAAAGAAATTTTGAAATCAACACACAAAACGATTGCAGATGACATTGTTGGGTTTTTGACAAAATTTTATTTTTCAAAAGACTATAATGAATTTATAAAGTCTTGTTCATACGGAGAATTGGACTGTCTTTATAATTGGTTTGCATGCACTAAAGATGATGACTCTAACAATGATATTTTTGAATCTATCGAACAAACAGATTTTGAAAACATGCTTTATTTGAGCAGTAATCATTATTATGACAAAAATAATAATTCAACTCAGCTATATGAGAAAGCTATTGAAACATATAACAAGATTAAAATAATTGCTAAAGATTTGTTTTAAAACAATAATTCAACGTTTAATGCAGGCATCAAAGATTTTAAGTCAAGTTGTTTGAAATTGTTGGAAAATGGCGCATCGCTTGTAGTATATTTTTTGAAATATGTCAAACAACCGGATAGTTATCTAGAACAGTTTAAAGAATTTCTTAATACCATAGAGCAGAGTTATGAAGAAAATAAAATGCCTCTAGATATTGAAGACATATGTTATACACTTCAACAATGTTGGATAGAAAAATGCTTGGAAATAAGGAAAAACGGTCTCGAAGTTTCAATACAGACCAAATCTTCTGACTATGAAAATAATAATATTACAACTGAAGATGACAAACATGGAAGACTATAATCTCCAGCAAAAATAAGGTTGTATCTAGAAAATTTGAATTGTTTTTAATTAAAAATTTCTTTTCACAAAGTAATAATTAATTGACAGAAATAAAATGATGTTATTCTTTTATCTTAAGCACATACTTTTGCTTCTGGAATTCTGTTCATTAAGATTACTGTCGATAAAATAATTGATATTGGTTTTTCGATTATTTTTTTGTTTAGACCAATTTGATTTTTTTAATGTTTTTCTATGTAAAAAAAATTACTTGACAAATAAGTTTTTTTGGTATAATAGATATGTTTAATAAAAGTAATTGGAGTTGATTAAATATGAATTTGAATAGTGATTCAGACGATAAGCTAGTCAATCGTCTTTCATATCTTTATATGGATGAACTTCGGGTAAAGATTCAGTCTAGTGGTATGCTGGTATGGCTGCCAGAGTATCGCTTTGATTTACTAGAACTTGAGAAAATAAAGGATCACTTATTTCAGGGTAAGGCTTTGGAAATTGATGACTTTATAACAGATGGCTTAAAAAATAATTTTTCTGCTGAAGCTATCAGTGAATTTGTAACCAGTAATGAAAGTATGTTTTTTGGTGCAGCAGGACAAATTTATTCTATGAAAATTGATGGAACGGAACAAAATGTTGAATTTGTCGACAATAAAAGTTTACGTATTATGAAATTTTTGTTACTCATATTAGACATTTCGCAAGACGAAAATTTTCGTAATCCAAAACAAAAATTGACCATTGATTATATTTTAGAGTTGGCAGAGAATATTACTGATTATAAATTGCGTTGTCGATTTAAAATGGCAGCCATAAGTTACTTTTTGCCTGATGATAATGAATATATAAAATCACATTTGTCAAGTGTTATGTCAGATATGAAAAAATTATTTGCGCGAGAATTATCAGATGATAATAATGAAATTGAAACGGAATGCAAATTTAACATCAAACACATGATATTAGATATGTTGACAGCTAAAAGAAATCTAATTCGTAAAGATATTGCAAAGTTTAATATGGGTAAAAATAGTAATTTTATGCGTGCATTTGATCCTTGGACTTCACCAGTAAAAAAAACAGAGAATAATGATGGGTCCACAAATTATAAATTCGTAAAATATCTTCCATATGCTTATTATCATGATTGTTTGCCGGATGACGTTTTAAGAAGACAAAATAATTTGCAAGATGGTAATTTCGAAGATCAAAGCACACAAGAATCTTCTGTTATTGCAAATGATCTCAATGAAATTGATGAAAGTGAAGATGAAAGTGAAATTAGTGAAATTAGTGAAGTTAGTGAAATTGATGAAATTAGTGAAATTAATGATATACTAAATTTTATTCCAGACGATATTAAAGATTTTAAAAATCCAGATGGTGAGATAAATTTTGTTGGCGATGATGCAGATCGTATACAGAAATTGTTTTTAATTTGGGGTGATAACAATTACCCACGAGAGAAAAAATCGGCTGGACTGAATAATATTTTGGACTTTGCCGCAGATTATATAAAAAAACTCGTTGATAATAATGGTAACAAAGTGGTAAACTTTTTTTGGTATACAGGGTTTTTGTTCTTTGATATCCGTAATTTGTTTTCAGATAAAGTTTTGCTAAAAAAAATTGATGAGTTACTCAAAGAGAACGAACATAATCAAAATGATTATAAAATATTTACTTTAGTGTTAGCGTTGCTTCAAAATAATAATGATGGATTGCATTACTTTAATCCTTTTGTTATAGCTGAACGGTTTGCTAATGAGACGGTTTTGCAAAAAAAATTAAATACAGAAATGAAATTTAAGTTGTTAAGTTTTGTTAGAAAATGCAGGCGTAATGTGGAAGATAATATGTTTAATGAATATTATGAAAAATTATACAAAATATTGTTTAGCGATGGTTATATTCGTTGGAAAACAGAAAATCGTCTTTTAAAATTTTATAAAGATAAATTTCTGAATAAGGACGAATCTACCAATGAGTTGATAAATTTTTTATTCGATAACAGACATGATTTGGCAGATGATCAAGAATTGATTAATGCTTTATGTATAGGTAAACATGATCAAATTACCGAGTTTATAAAAAATGGTTTGGAAAATAATTTTTCTACTCAGGCTATCAGCGAATTTATAATTGATAACAAAAGTATGTTCTTCAATGAAACTGGACAAATTTACTCTGTGGAAATTAATGGAGAAAAACAAGATGTTCGATTTGTCGGTAGTAAAAGTTTACGTGTTATGAAATTTTTGTTACTCGTATTAGATATTTCACAAGACGAAAATTTTCGTAATCCAAAACAAGAATTGACGATTGATTATATTTTAGATTTAGCGAAAAATATTGATGATCATAAGGACCGTTATAAATTTAAAATTTTAGCCTTGAGTTATTTCCTTCCTGAGACAAATGCCTGGGTTGACGACGGTAAAATTTGTAACATAAATTTCTCCCAATATATAACAGACATTAAAAAATTATTTGCCGATGAGTTGTCAACGAAAAATAAAAAAATTGATGAGAAGGATAGACTTGAGATTAAACGCATGGCAATAGATATGTTAACTGTTGACCGTCATTTAGTCCGCAAAGATGCGAGTGATTTAAATCTGGGCGATGATTCCTATTTAGGAAAGTATTGTTCCTGCTTAAAAGACAGAACTAAAAAATTTTCGTATTATCATCTAAGTAAAGGTTGTGGAGTAATAACAAAACTGGATGTTATCGATGGCATACTTGATTTTTTTGAGGATGATATAAAAAAATCAATAAATGATAAAGATGCAAATAATAACTTTTTTAAATCGAATGGTTTGTTGTTTTCAAATATTCGCAGTTTATCTTATGACAAGGATTTATTACAAAAAATTAATGAGCTGATTGAAAAAAATCAGAATGGCCAAAACGATCATAAAATATTTGTTTTAATTTTTGCTTTGATACAAGATTGCGATTCGCCTGATTTTTGCATAGATAAAATTATAGCGCGAGAGGCTAAAACCGTAGATAATCCTTACGGTCCTCATGTTTATGATGATATATTAAAATATTTGTCGGGTAATTTATCTCCGGAAATGAAACTCAAGTTATTGTTTTTCTTTTATGAGCAATCGATGTATGTGTATAAAAACAGCGGAAAAAATGAAGTTCATACGGATGACAAGTATTTTTCCGAGAAAAATAAATTAGTCAATATATTTTATCCGAACTTTGAGGAATATATACGTGATTTCTGTGCACTTTGTAAAAAAGATAAATTTAGCAAAATTGCTTTTGGTAGTTTGGCATGGACTATATTTGCGGAAAATCATGACAATGCCTATTCTAGGCATGAAAGATCAAAAAACATGTTAAAGTGTGTCTCTGATAAAATTCTAGAAGGTGATAAAGATATAAACCCATTTTTGTATGATTTTTTAGATCAAATATCTATTCATCATGTCAATTTGGTTAAACAAAACAAATACCTTCTTGATGAATCAGTAATTATTTTTGATTATTTTATTCAGCTCATCGAAAAAGATAAAAATATGAGTGACGATGCTAAAAACGAAATTAATAATTTTATAATAACGTTTTTTGATTTTGATAATTTGAAACGCTATTTACAAAATGAGCGATTTGTGGAATGTTTGGCGCATATTGTAAAAGATAAGAAATTTGATTTTTGTTTACCATCGCAAAAGAAATATTTTTTTGCTTATATAAAAGAATGTTTGAAATCAGTAATAAATAACGACCAAGAGAAAAATGTTTTAACGCAATATAAAGAACAAAAAGACGAAAAAGATCGTTTAACAAAAAAAATTAGTGGCTTAAATGATGAAATTAATTACTGTAAAAAATTTTATTGGTTTAATTTGGTTCCAGTTTTAGGCTGGATAGGTTGCGGTATTTTGTATTTTAGTAAAGTAAAGTCTATGGAAAATGAATTAAATAGGTTACGGACACAGCTCGAAAATATTGAAAGTGTTATTTCTGAGATAGAAAACTTAGGCTGTAAAAACATAGAGACTTTTATTAATTCTGGAGATAATTACGATAAAAATAAAACGAATTCGAATTTGGAAATTGCCAATAAGAAAGAAGAAAATATCTCGAATAATAATGCATCTGATGAGAAACCACTGTTCAATGAGTTAGGAAATGTAAAATCACAAACGAATCTGATTTGAAATTTTTTTAAACAAACAAAAAACCGTATAAACATGTCTTTATACGGTTTTTTTTATGCAAAAATAAAACTTTTAACTCTGGTTGGCTTTATCTTCTATGCAATTCTGTTTTTAATATCTTGAAAATCAAAACCGAAATTATGGCGCTTATAATCGCTTCTGGAATTCCGTTTGTTAAAATCACTGTCGATAAAATAATCAATATCGGCTGACCAATTATTTTTTCATATTGCGTACCAAAAAATAAAAATATAAAACCTAAAACGCCAAACGTATTTGTCAAACTCCCAATCACGCTACTCAAAATTATTGTTAAAAAACGCTTTTTGTCTTTAAAAATCTTATTAAAAAAATCAAAACTTAAACTCGTAAATAAACCAGTTAAAATCCTCGGGAGAAAACAAATTATTAAGCTAAATATATTTCCATTTATATCTCCGAAATTATAAAACGGAGTAAAAATAAATGCCATCACTGGAGCTGGTGGCATAAATGTCCAAACTAAAAAACTAAATAACCCGGCAAAAAAACCCATTAACGATCCAGCTTTTTTTCCCAATAATAAACCGCTTAAAATTACAGGTAACATCGATAACGTTGCAACAATCGGTCCGATAGGAATCGAACCTAACGGCGTAAAACAAAAAAATATCTCAAATGCGAACAAAACAGCAAAATAAACAATCTTCCGTATTTTATTTTCCATTTTTTTTTCTCCATTCTAACTCATTTAACTCACAAGATTTTTTTACAAAACATTTAAACAACGGATGAGGTTTATTCGGGCGAGATTTAAATTCTGGATGAAATTGCACGCCAACAAAAAATGGATGCTGATTTTCGTCAAGCTCTATTATTTCAACGCGCTCCTTATCTTCTGACATTCCTGAAATTTTTAATCCGGCATGAATTAATTTTTCGCGATATAAATTATTAAATTCAAGTCTGTGTCTGTGTCGCTCATGAATTAAATCTTGCTCGCCATAAATTTTATACGCGAAAGAATTTTTTTCTAAAACACATGTATAATCTCCCAAACGCATTGTTCCGCCTTTTTCATTAATACTTTTTTGACTCGACATTATATCTACCACAGGATTTTTACAATCAATTTCAAATTCGGAACTATTCGCATCCGATATCTTCGCGACATTTCGAGCAAATTCTATGACTGCGCATTGCATTCCTAAACAAATTCCCAAAAACGGAATTTTTTTTTCTCTGGCAAATTTTATTGCGTTAATTTTTCCATCTACACCACGTGTTCCAAATCCTCCCGGAACAATTATCCCACACAATCCATTTAATATTTTTTCGTAATCATCAATCTCCAAAATTTCCGAGTCAATCCATCTTATTTTTATCTTTATATTATTTTCAACGCCTGCGTGATTTAAAGCTTCTACAACAGACAAATAAGAATCATGTAATTTTACATATTTGCCAATCAAACCAATTTCAATTTCATCAACAATCCTATTTTGCCCAAAAACATAAGACTTCCAATCATCCAAATCAATTTTCTCATATTTTAAATTTAATTTCTCGCAAACAATATTCCCCAAATTTTCTTTTTCCATTAAAATCGGAACTTCATACAAACAATCACAGTCAATATTCTCTATAATACATTTTTTTTCGACATTACAAAACAATGCTATTTTATCTTTTATATTCCCCGAGATATTTTTTTCCGTCCGACAAATAATTATATCCGGACGAATCCCAAGCGATAATAACTCTTTTACCGAATGTTGTGTCGGCTTTGTTTTCATTTCATTTGATTTTGGCAAATACGGAATCAATGTCAAGTGTATGTATAAAATATCTTCACGCTTAAATTCTGTACCAATTTGTCTTATTGCTTCAATAAATGGCAAACTTTCCATATCGCCAACTGTTCCACCAATTTCATTTATTACTACATCAACATTTTTTTTGCCCGCCAACAATATTTTTTCTTTTATCGCATCTGTAATATGCGGAATTACTTGAATTGTCTCGCCTAAATATTTTCCCTTACGTTCTTTATTCAATACCTCCCAATAAATTTTTCCCGACGTCGTATTATTATGTTTAGTCAAGTTTTCATTTATAAATCTCTCATAATGTCCTATATCTAAATCAGTTTCTCCGCCATCATCCGTTACAAAAACTTCACCATGTTGATATGGATTCATAGTTCCGGGATCAATATTTATATACGGATCAAATTTTTGAATCACAACTTTAAAACCGCGCGCTTTTAATAATCTTCCAAGCGAAGCACATGTAATCCCTTTCCCCAATCCTGAAACTACTCCGCCAGTTACAAAAATATACTTAGCCTTCATTTTATTTTTTCGCTCCTAATATTTTTCTACAAAAGAATTATATACGAGTAATTTTCTGTTTTCAAATTTTATCGAATCAGATTTTAAAAAGTGTTTTTTTAAAAAAAATTTTTTTGCACAAAAAAAAACGTGAAAAACCAAATTTTCACGCGCACACTAAAAAAAATTCCTACACAAAAAAACGGAGAAGGAGGGATTTGAACCCTCGCGCCGATCGCTCGACCTATACCCTTAGCAGGGGCACCTCTTCAGCCTCTTGAGTACTTCTCCAAAAAAACAAGTCTAAGCTACCATATCAAAAACATAAAGTCAATACCAAAATAAATTTTTTAACCGTTTTTTAATTTACACTCAATTATATCAAAAACTTGCTGCTTTACCTGTGCAAAAGTCATATTACTTGTATCTATAAAAATTGCTTCTGCAACTCGCTTTAACGGATTAAATTTACGATTTAAATCATTATAATCCCGCTCTGATATTTTTTTATAAATCTCATCAAACGCAATTTTATCTTCCAAATTTAAATTTAAATCTTTCATACGCCTTTTAGTTCTAATAATAATATCCGCATCAAGATAAAATTTCAAATCCGCGTCAGGCATAATATTCGAACCGATATCTCTCCCATCCATTATTATATTTTTTTTTTCGCGCGCTATTTTTTTTTGCAATAAGTCCATTTTATTCCTCACAGATTTATATTTTGCCAAAACCGATGCCACTTCAGCAACTTTTTTTTCCCGAATAAATTGCGAAACATCCTCACCGTTTAAAAAAACTTTTATGTCCCTACCCGCCCTAGAAATCAAATCAATATTTATTTTTTCTAGCTCATCTTTATTTTCAAGATTATAATCTAAATTATATTTTAAAAAATAATATGCAACCGTCCGATACATTGCTCCCGTATCTAAATATAATAAATTAAATTTCATGGCTATTTCTTTTGCCAAAGTTGATTTTCCAACTCCACTTGGTCCATCAATTGCAATTTTCATTTTATTTTCATAAACTCCTTTTTAAATAAAAAAAATCAACCCAAATCAGGACGCAATTTTTTTGCTTCCCCTAAATAAATATTAAATATTTTTTTGTCCGCTTGATACCCTCCATAAAAATTTAATAAAACTCTAATGCACATTGGCAAAGAATTTTCTACATACATCTCTTGCACGCAAAACAAACTTGCATTCACGACTCCAATTTTTCTCGCATAAACAGCGGGATAAATTTTTGTTATATCTCGTGTCGCAGAAAAAATAATCTGAGTAATATTTTTTATCTCGAGATTATTTTTTTTTATTATCTCAAGCAATAAATCACGTGTTGCAAATTCAATTTCTTGCACCGAATTTTTTTTTACAGTCACGGCCCCTCGTACACTATAAATCATCATTTTATTTTTTACTTTCACCAACTTTAAAAAAATTTATCACCATAGAAATATAAAACACATGATAATTAAATACAACTACAAAAATTAATCTCTGTTTAATCAAAATTTTTTTTTACAAAAAAGATAATCCGGACAAAATCTTCTGTCTCAAGATTATTTTTTCTATCTCATAGAATAAATTATTTATTGCACATTTAATTTCCAACATAATTATTTTATGATGCCAGACTATATTTTTTGAATTTTAAATAACACTTCAAAAGCAATGGAAATAATAATTTAAATTAAAAGTTTTTTGTGTGATAAATAATTTTTATTGTCATTTTTTGATTACATCGCGCGCATATGTAATTTTATGTAACTTAAATTTAGTGCAAATCTTTGCTTGTTAAATGATGGACAAAAGATAGAACGTGGAGATATTTGTTCGAAATTATGTAATTTTATGTAACTTAAATTTAGTGCAAATCTTTGCTTGTTAAATGATGG
>CAMKTI010000049.1 GCA_946415665.1 uncultured Clostridia bacterium | reverse complement strand
AAATATTTTCGAATAATAATTATGCTCTCAAAAAAATATTTTTGACCATAAAATTCACCACATAAAATAAAAAAACTATATGCAAGAGCATACAGTTCTTCATCCTATTTCATTTATTTCATCTTAATTTATTCCATAACAAAATTTATTTTTTCCAAGTACAAATTTATTTCGTCTTTAAAATTTTCGTCATCAAACATTAAATCCTTATTAAAATTATTTTTTGCCCGCTCATAATTTATTTTTTTATACAACAAAAAACGTCTGACCAAAATCATTCATCAGACGATTTTTATAAATTTTTAAAGGTTACGCATTTAAACCTTATCAAACTTCCATTTTTTTTGATTTCATAATTCTTACGCCATTACTTGTTCCTAATCGAGTTGCTCCAGATTCAAGCATTAAAACCGCTTCTTCAAGATGTTTTATTCCGCCCGAAGCTTTTATTTCACATTTATTTCCGACAGCTTTTCGCATCAATAAAATATCTGATGAAACAGCTCCAGCACTTCCGAAACCTGTCGAAGTTTTTACAAACGATGCTCCGGCGTCGACGGCACAATTACAAGCTTTAACTTTTTCTTCGTCAGTTAAAAGACATGTTTCGATTATAACTTTAACTTTTGCGCGACCAGAAACAGCTTTGACAACGGCAGCAATATCACGTTTAACAAAAATCCAATCATTTTCTTTTGCTGCACCAATATTCATTACCATGTCAATTTCTTGTGCGCCGTTTTCTATTGCTTCTTTTGCTTCAAAAACTTTTGTGTTTGTGGAATTTGCTCCAAGTGGAAAACCAATTACCGTACATACTAAAACATTGCTGTCGAGCAAATTTTTTTTTGCGAGCGAAACACGGCATGGATTTACACAAACAGCTTTAAATTTAAATTCTTTTGCTTCGTCACATAATTTTTTTATATCACTCTCTGTCGCATCAGGCTTTAAATTTGTATGGTCAATATATTTTTCAATATCGCTATACATAAAAAAAACAACCTCCCAACTTTTTTGTTTTAAACTTCATTTTACTACCAAAAAAATATTTATAACGACAATATTATTTTATTACTGTGCTGTGTTTTTTGATTTGTGTTACTGATTTTATTTTTTAGTTTGAATTTATAAGTAATGTTATTTTTTTTCATGTGAAAAGTTTTTTATTCACACTTTTTATTTTATAACCGGACTTTTATTTTTATCTGCAGAAATTATTTAGCCAAATAAACTTGATTTAAGTTTTTAATTGTTACCTGTCGCAAAAATTATTTTATGACTTGTTTTTTAATATGAAAGATAGACATAAAAAAATATTTATAATATAATCTGCTTTCGCGTGGAGATTAATAAATTTAAAAAATAAATTTTGAGGTGAAATTATTTTATGTCGAGCCAAGCTGAGAAAAATATAGGGTTGGCATTAATTTTGAACGTGTGTTTTGCATCGATAGAATTAATCGGAGGTTTATTGACAAATAGTTTTTCCATTTCATCTGATTCAATTCATGATTTTGGAGATTGTATTTATATTTTAATTTCGTGGCTATTAGAAAAAAAATCAACCCAAAAACCAAATCAATTTTATACTTATGGCTATCAAAAATTTTCTGTTTTAGGCGGTTTAATAAATTCTGGATTATTAATTTTTGGTGCGAGTTTAATTTTTATTGGAGCAATAAAAAGATTTTTTGCCCCTAAAATAATAAATTACAACGGAGTTTTATTTTTAGCTTTAATTGGTTTGTTTTTTAAAGGAATTGCTGCTTATAAAACATTTAGAGGTGAGAAAATAAATGAAAAATCTGTCGGACTTCATTTGCTTGAAGACGTTTTAAGTTGGTTAGTTGTTTTAATTACATCGATAGCAATGAAAATTTTTGATTTGCCAATTCTTGATCCAATATTATCCGTTTTTATTACGTGTTTTATTTTTTTTAATGCGTGTAAAAATATCAAAAAGATCTTTAATATATTTTTGGATAAAGCTCCCGAAAATATAACGCCTAATCAAATAAAAAAAATTTTGCTAGAAGATAAAAATATTTTGGACGTGCATCATATTCATTTATGGACAGACGGTGTTAATAATTTTGCGACATTGCATATAATAATTTCTGATGACGCAGATCGAAATCAAATTATAAAAATAAAACAGACCGCTCATAAAAAATTATTAGAAGCAAAAATAAATCATGCAACACTTGAATTTGAATTTCAAAATGAATATTGTGATGAGAATAAATGTGACAAGCTCAAAAATGAAAATTTAAGTATGCAATAAAAAAATATCCCGCTTAAAAAAAAATCGGGATAATTTTTTTTGCGACAGAAAATAATATCGAGCTGTAGAAAAATTATTTTTCGCTTGATATTTTTTGTTTAATTAAATCCAAAATTTTGTCTCGATTAAATTTTGTTTTGCTCGAAAACGGTAAAATTATTTCTTTTTCCAAATCAAGTTTTTCTCTAATGGTTTGGATATTTTTTTCTGTCTGGCTTGTTTTTATTTTGTCAAGTTTGGTTGCAATCACAATCAAATCAAATTTATAAAATTTTAACCAATCGCACATTAATTTGTCATTTTCTCCGGGCGTATGTCTTATATCAATTAACAAAAAAATCAAATCAATAAATTTATTTTGAGTCAAATATTTTTCTATTAACTTTCCCCAATCGGAAATTTTTTTTTTCGAAGCACAAGCATAACCATAGCCCGGCAAATCAACAAAATAAAATTTTTCTTCGATGTTATAAAAATTTATTGTCTGTGTTTTGCCAGGAGAATTACTTGTGTGAGCCAAATTTTTTTTATTCATTAATGTGTTTATTAACGATGATTTTCCTACGTTAGATTTTCCCACAAAAACAATTTGTCGCATTTTTTTTATTTGATCCAGCTGATTAAAATCACCAATTGTAAATTCCAAATGAACTTTTTTTATCATAAAATTTTATCTCCAATCTTTTTAATTCAAATACAAATTTAGCATAATAATACGTATAGAATTTAAAACTTGAATTTGTATCCATCGGTATAAAAACATATTTACATATTTGATTTAGATTCTTTTTATTTTTTATTTTGTGTTTTATTTCATATTAGCAATATTGATATAAAAAAAATTTGACATTATATTTTTTGTTTTATAAAATAATGAAGGCATATGTATTGCCAAAAAAAATAAATTAAATTAGGAGCAATTGATTATGATGTTGGCGCAATCAGAATTTTTATGCGATCTTATAAATTTAATGGAACAAAGAGATGAGTTTTACCCGAAAAACAATGAAAATACAAATGCCTTAATAGACAAATTTAAGGACAAATATCAAAACCAGAAGACAAAAAAATTTAAGGAAAAGATAAATAATTTTAGTGATTTGCAGGATGTTTTAAGTGTTGAGTTGGGAAATTCAAATAGAGAACATCAAGCCAAAGTTATAAATTTCATCATAGGAAATTTGTGTGGAGAAAATATTATTAGTGGAAGCAATATTGCTAAGTATCAAATACCAATTTATGACCTTACTGTGGCATTGAAAAAGAAATTTAAGGCTCTAGAAGTCATAACAATTTTAGAGAAATTAAATGAGAAGGTATTAAAAACAAATAAGAAGCTTTTAAACTATTCAGAATGTATGATTCAAGAATTAAATAAAATAATACCAAACAACAACAATCCAAATAAGGATAAAAACTTAAATCATATGTTTCAAAAATACGAAAATAATAAAGTACAAAATAGTACTACGAAAAGTGTTTATGAGAGAATAAATAGCAATCAAAGCAAGCAAAATCAAACTGGATCAGCACCACAAATAGAAAGTCTTGGTAATAAAGAATATTAATAAAAAAATAATAAAGAAGTTTGTGACTATTTAGTGGTTCACAAACTTTTTTGTTTTGGAACAAAAAAATGTTAAAAATATTATGTCTCTTATCTAAAACTGATATTTTTGATTACTAAATTCATTTTATTTTTAACTATTGTTAAGCGTCTAGCATGATTATCGATAAAGGTGTTTTTTTGGCATTAATTTTTTTGGCTTTTATTTTAAAATTGTGTCATGATAAATTATATTGGAGGGAAAAATATGATAGACGTTATGGAAGAATTGCTTGCAATAGAAAATCAAGCTAGTAAAATTTTAAAAAAAAGCAGTGACAAAGATAAAATTTTTGCTGAAATTTTGGAGATGTTAAAAAAAGAGATTGACAGCAAAATAAATGTTTTTTTTGAAGACGAAATAAATAAATATGAAAAAAAAAATTTATTTAGGCAAAAAAAAAGGTTACGTGAAATTGAATTTAGAGCGGATAAATTTATTTCTGATATGGAAAAAGAATTTAAAAGAGAAAAGGAAAAGTGGCTTGACGATTATTTTAAAAAGCTCTTGGAGGATTATTAATGAATGACAAGGCTTTGAAAACAAAATTAAAGTTTATGAAGTCAAATTTGTTTAAACAGTATGATTATGTTTTATTGAGTCAAACAAAAGATATTAAGGAAATAACTAATAGACTGAAAAAGGATATTAGTTATAATAAATTTGTGAGTGAGCTAGACGAAAAAAATTTACACAGGAGTGATATAGAACGAAAATTATTTTTAAGTTTGAGAAGTGATTTTAAAAAAATTTATAAGTTTGTGTTTAGTTTTGGTGTAAAAAAGTATCTTGACGTTTTTTTTCTAAAGTATGAAGTTTATATTTTGAAATTAGTTTTATGTATGATTTATGATAAAAGAGAGCTTAAATATAATTTGTCTGAATTGGATTATATCATAGGCAGCAAATTAAAAATTGATGTCAATAAATTAAGAGATTCTGAAAATGTTGAGCAGTTTATTTTTGGCCTTCGCGGAACAGAATTTTTTGAGTTTATGAATAAATGTTATCAAGAGACAAAAAGTTTATTTGAATTAGAAATGAAATTAGATTTGTATTATTATTTAAAGTTAGACAAGACAATTAATAAATATTTAAATGGTAATGATAAATTTATTTTGAAAAAAATTAATGGAATTGAAGTTGACCTTGTAAATATTTCTACGATATACAGAATAAAAAAATATTATAAAGTAGCGAATGAAAAAATTTGGGGTTATTTGATTCCGTCTGGATATAAATTAAAAAAAGATGATATTGCAAAACTTTTGGGTGCAAAAGATTTGTCGGATATGGAAAATATGATTTGTAATAGTTATTATGGGCGTTGGTTTAAAAAAGAAAGTTTTAATAATATCGAAAAGGTGATTTATGATTGTCTGTCAGAAATTTATTACCGCATTTATTTAAACTCTAATGATGGTATTTTTGGTGTTATTTATTATTTTTATTTAAAAAAACTTGAGATAAATAATATTACGTCGTTAATAGAAGGAATAAGATATAAGTTGCTCCCTGATAAAATAATGGATCATATTTTTATTTAAATAAATTTTTTGAGAGGCTGTTGATAAAATGATAGAAAGAATGTATTTTATAAGCATAATCGGACATATAAAAGATATTAATAGAGTAGTAGAGAAGTATATTTATAAATTTAATATCGAGCTAGAATATGCAAAAGATCAGAGAGAATACAATGATTTTGGCGAGCTTGATTTAGGAGAAAAACTGGATGAATTAGTAAAAAAATCACTTGAAATTATTGATATAAATAAGGATAATAAATTCAAAAGTAATTTGATTATGTCAGAAGATGAAGCCATAAAAATAATTAAAAATGAAATTGAGCAGCATGATAATTTGTTTGTTGAAAAACTGGAAAATGAATATAAAGAGCTAAAATCTGTAGTTTATAATCTCTCACATTTTGAAAGTCTAGATTTTAATTATGATATGTTTGAGAAATTTAGTTTTATAAGTTATAGATTTGGTTTTATGCCGATTGAGAGTTATGAGCAGTATAAAGCGTTTTTAAAAGATGAAAAAGATATTTTTTTAGTAAAAGGAGAGCAACAAGAAAATAAAATTTGGTGTATTTATTTTACACATCAAGACACTTTAAAACGCATTGATGATATTTTTGCGTCGTTAAATTTTGAAAGAGTTGATTTGCCGTTTGAAATAAATGATTTAAAACTTAAAGGGAATTTGTCTAAGATTTTGTTTGATTTAAAAGAAAAGTTAGGACTGCTTGAAAAAAAGTTAAAAAATATAAATAAAAAACTTGAAATGAGTATGGAATTTAATAACAAAAGAGTTGCTGCAGCCAAAAAGATTCTAGAATTAAAAAAGACACGTGAAACAAAAAAATTTTGTGCGGTGATAAAGGAAGATTTTTTTATTTTCACTGGCTGGGTTATGAAAAAAAATTTAGATTTGTTAAGTGTTGAAGTAAAAAATGATGATAAGGTAGTGTTGAAAATTGAAAATGATTTAAAGAGAGAACCGCCCGTGGTTTTAAAAAATAATTTTATTTTTAGGCCATTTGAGTTTTTGGTAAAGTTATATGGAGTTCCGAGTTATAACGAAATTGATCCGACACCATTTTTAGCGATTACCTATATTATTTTATTTGGCTTAATGTTTGGTGATGTTGGGCAGGGTTTAGTTTTATTTTTAGCGGGTATAATTTTAAATAAAATAAAAAAAAATCCGTTGTATGAAATTATTAGCATTTTGGGAATTTCAGCAGCGATCTTTGGTTTGATGTACGGAAGTATTTTTGGTTTTGAAGATATAATAAAAAGCGTTTGGTTGAAACCGGCAGAGAATATAAATTATATTTTAGTTTATTCAGTTGTGATGGGAATTGTTTTGGCTTTGGTTTCGATGGGGTTAAATTTAATTAATTGCAAAAAAAATGGTGATTGGCTCGAAATATTTTTAGGACCAAATGCGCTTTCTGGGTTTGTTTTTTATATTTGTATGATTTTAGTTAGTTTATTTTTGCTTACTGGGCTAAATTTAAAATATGTTTTTTGGTTTAAGTTTATAATTTGTTTTGGCTTAATAAATTTGTGTTTAACTGGTTTTAATAAATTAATAAAAAAATTATTTAGACACGAAAAAAATATTTTTGGCGGGAATATATTTTTATTTTTGTTTGAAAGCATTATAGAAACGTTTGAGATAATATTAAATTATTTCACGAATGCGTTATCGTTTGTAAGAGTTGGAGCGTTTGCTTTAAGTCATGCTGGAATGATGAGTGTTGTAATGTTGTTAGCAAAAAAAAATGATGGTTATAATTGGTTTATAATTGTTTTAGGAAATTTATTGGTTATAATACTCGAGGGTTTGATTGTTGGAATTCAAGCTTTGCGACTGGAATTTTATGAAATGTTTGGCAGATTTTTTAGAGGTGGCGGAAAAGAGTATATTAATAAAATTTAGCAATGATTTTATAGGGGGGATTTTTTGTGACGGAGGATTTTTTTTTATTTTTAGTAGTTTTATTGGGCTTGAGTATCATTTTGCCGTTTATGAGTTTTTGCTTTGGAAAAAGAAATAAAAGACGCTTTAAAAAAAGTTTGTTGATAAATATAATTTCGTTTTTTGGGATATTAATTTTCAGTTCGATAATAATTTTTAACCAAGGGATTTTAGCTGCACCCGAAACACAAAATATAGATTCATTTACGAGAGGCATGGGATTTTTAGCGGCCGCTTTGGTAACGGGATTGTCAACGATTGGTGCAGGGATTGCAACAGGTTCAGCGGCTTCTTCTGCTTTGGGAGCGATAAGTGAAAACGAATCGATCATGGGAAAGGCATTAATTTTTGTTTCTCTCGCAGAAGGAATTGCAATTTATGGTTTATTAATTTCGTTTACTATTTTGGGTAGAATTTAGGCTTTAAATTTAAATTTATTATTAAAAAACAGAATGGTTTACTCAATGTCATCAAGTTAAGATGGCAACAAAGAGACTTGTATACCGGAAATGGTATATGAGTCTTTTTTTGATATAAGTACTTGACAAGACCTTCCGTATGTATGGTAGCTTTCGCTCTGAAATCCTATAAGGAAGAAAAAGCTGCCCTTGCAGCTAGAGTGATTTTGATTGCAATGAAATTACCACAGCACCAAACTTACCATCTGCTCCTGCATTTGTTCAACAACGATGCCAACAATTCGGATGACGTCTCATCTTATTACCATGCTGCGAATGGTCATAAACTATACATTCTATTGCACTTAAAAGAACTACTTTAAAACTAACACGTAGATAAAAATCATTATGGATTTATGCCGACAAGTTCTTACCTCAAACATAATCCTAAAAAATACGATCCTGTTGAATTCTATTAACTTGGATTTTGAATCGCACGTTTTAAAATAAACGAAGGCCTTCATGAAACGATTTTTATAAATCTAAATAAAAGCGATTGTCCGCTTTATAAGCTTCGCAAACTCTATGTCTTACGCTGTGGAACCGAATCATCTTTTAGAAATCTGAAATATACAACCGGAATGCAGGATTTTCACGTAAAAAAAGAAGGTGATATTACACACATTTGATTATGTATAACTTCGCTGAAATGATCACCATACACGATTTTTAAATCTATTTTCTTATACTTAATTTCATGTTCAAAAGATCAATCTATGATGTTAAAATATTTTATATCGATAAGGAGGTTTTTTGAATGAAAAATATTGATAATAAAAAATATAATTTTGGCATTGATTTAGGTGGGACAAATATTGTAATTGGTCTATTTGATGACGATGGAAATTTTATCGGAGAAGAATATTATAAATGTCCAACGAATGCAAATCGCAATTATAAATTAATTTTAAAAGATATGGCGGATGGTTGTTATAAAATTTTGGTTGAAAATAAAATTAAAATTACGCAAATCAACGGAATTGGAATTGGAATTCCAGGAAAATGTGACATAAAAAATAAGCTTGTTATCGGTGCGTGTAACATAAAAAGTTTAAACGGAATAAATATTGAAACTGAGATGAAAAAATTTATGGATGTACCAATAAATATTGAAAATGATGCAAATTGTGCTGCTGTTGGAGAAAAAAAATTTGGTGCGTCGAGAAATTATACAAATTCTATTATGATTACTTTAGGAACAGGAATCGGTGGTGGAATAATAATAAATAATAAAATTTTGCCAAACACGGAAATTGGACATCATGTAATTGTTTTAAACGGGGAAAATTGTACATGTGGAAGAAAAGGGTGCTGGGAAACTTATGCGTCAGCAACAGGATTGATTCGTGAGGCAAAAAAATACGCGAAAAAAAATCCAGAATCAAAATTAAATGATATAGATGAAAATAAAATATATGCGAAATTTGTTTTTGATGTAGCTGAAATCGGTGATAAAACAGCAATTTCGGTTATTGATAATTATGTTGATTATCTTTCGGAAGGAATTGCGAACTTGATAAATATTTTTGACCCGGATTTGTTTGTTATCGGCGGAGGAATTAGTAATCAGGGAATAAGTTTATTAAGAAAGGTAAGGCAGACAGTACAAAAAAAGATTTATGCTAATGATTTAAATACAAAAATAGTTCAGTCAAAACTTGGAAATTACGCTGGAATTATTGGAGCTGCGTTTTTAAATAAATAAATAAATTTATATTTATGATTTAGTTATGTTAAATTATTTTGCGTAAAACCAAGAAATTAAATTGTTTTCGCTTTTTTTATGTGAATACACATACTTCTAAAATTTTTTGGCAACAAGTAAAATACCAAGATAATTGTCGTATCTGTACAATTTTTTGTTTTATTTATTTAGATAGTATATATAAAATCAAAAGGTATACAGCATAAGGAAATAAAAATAAAAAAATGAGCAAGAAAATAAAAAAGGAATGGCGAGAGATGCAAGACGATAGGAAATTTTTAAACGGAGTATTTTGAATATTGAGTACAGGAGTACCATATAGGGATTTACTGCTGGATTATGGGAAATGGTATACGCTGTATAAAAGATTTATTTGATGGCGATAAAGAAGTATGTGTAAAAAATTATTTGAGATGAAATACTGAAAGATAACAAAAAATTTGAATAGGTAATAATGAACTCAAGTTATGTGAAAGTACATCAACATGTAGCTGGCGCTCACGGCGAAAATCAGATCACATTAAAAACAAAAGGGGACTCACTTGAAGATATACTTTAGCCGTCAATGAGCGCGTGGTGCCCATAAAATTTTTTGTTACATAAGGAACACGTGCCAATTATAAACAATCTATTAACTTACTAAAAAATATCGATACAAATTTAGTCCTTGCAGATTGCACTCGTGATACTAACAAAATTTTGTTTTATATCGTTGAACAAAAAATGAAATCGGTTATTTCGCCTAAGCAAAAGAAAATTGAATCTTTTTTATGTAGACTCTATCTAAATTTTCCTATATAACTTTGTTTTTAAATAAAAATTGATAATGTCAATAAAAAAAGCCAATTACTTGGCCTTTTTGAGTTTGATTTTTAACATCATCTATTCATTACAACATATCCATAAGGCAAAAAATTAAGTCTCGGTATATCAGAATGTTTGTGCGAATATTCATCATAATGTTCCACTTCCCAATTAGATTTTAGTTTTTCTGCAAAATCATAATATGAATTCCGCGGACACTTACAGTCTATAAATTTATCTTTAATTTTTATTTTATTATCGCTATTATAATCTGGCATCGCGGAAATAGTGCCATAAAAACTGGTTATTATTTCTGAATTGATTTTGTTATTGTAAACCTTTTTAAACATATATAAAAATGGATCATCATAATAAATATCTTTTATTATTCTGCAACTTATTACAAAGACTTTTATCATCAACATAAAAAATTTTTTTACCGCCAAAATAATCCCAATAACAATAAAAATCGCTAAATTAGTTGGAAAAAATATATCTCTGAACGTGCGACACCATCTTTTTTCCCAGCATCTAATTCTTTTACAAATTTTTTTACTGTTTATTTTTATTCCATCGAGATATCCTTCTTCGCAATATTTCTCCCAGTCATCTTTGCAATTATTAAAATCAAATTTATCATTCTCCCATTTGTTTATACAGCCATTAACAAATTTCGAAACTATTTCTAGTCCCATACAAAAACAATGAAAAAACTTCATTAGCGTTTTAAGCAAAATAAAAATTACTGCATGAATCGGGAAAGCTATGATCAACAGTGAAATACGGATAAATTTTTCAAATTTGTCCAGTGGTTCGAATTTTTTTTGGCGTATGCTGATTAATCTATTTTTCAATAATTTTTGTTTTACTGCTTCAAATTTGCGAAAAGCATTATAAATTTTTGCTCTATCTTGTTTGATTTTCTGGTACAAATCGATTTTTTTCTGTGAATTTGAATTTTTTTTGCATTCCCGTTTGCATTCGTGAAATAATTCGTTATATTTGTTCCATAAATTGCAAAAAGAATTCTCATTAACACTTGCGTAATTAATATGTAATACAAAATTTTCTGATTGTCGGTCAGTGCCGCTAAAAAATTCTTCGGATTTAATTCCAAAATAATTATAATCCGGATAATCGAAATCATTAATGCCAATTGTTTCTACCTCCGACAAATTCTCTTTCTTCAAAGTATTTATTTTTTGTGTTATATAGTCAATTTTTATGCCAGTATAGTTATTATTCTTATTGTATTTTGTTGGGTCGAAATGAAATATCAATAAATCATTAAGCATGTTATTCTCAGGTCTATTAGAATTATCATTTATAGTTCCGATAAATGATAATTCAGTAAAATTTTTTTCAGTAAATCTTTGACAATTTGGTACATAATTTCTATTAAATTCAACTTAATTTTCGCGTTATCTCCAAGTTTACTGAAAAGCAATCTAAATTCACCAAATACAGCGACATAAAAAATATACAGTTCGTTACATTTCCGATTTTCAGTATAAAAATTAAACAATGTATATATATACCCGACATTGTATAAAATGCGCTTTAAGAAACTGTTATCACATCGATAATCTAGGTAGCGTTCACATAAAATAAAAATAGATTGAGCAAAAAGGGAAAAGTCATAAAATAGAGATATGAAACTTACAAAAATACAATGTAAAAAGCTAGAGGGATTAATGCCGATAGCGAGGAAACCGGCGGAGATATCAAACTACAAATTCATGTGTGCGATACTTTACATAGTAGAGAATGGCTGCAAATGGAGGGCATTACCAAAAAAATATGGAAACTGGCACACGATTTATATGA
>CAMKTI010000048.1 GCA_946415665.1 uncultured Clostridia bacterium | reverse complement strand
AACGATATAGCAAAACTAAAAATTAAATTTTTTTTTGGTAATAAAAACTAGGCAATGTTCACATAAGATAAAAGATGATAAAACTTTAGTTTTAGCCAAAAATCACAAGTTTCTCACAGTGCTTTTACTTTTGTTTTACTTTTTATATGAATGCTATCTAATTTGTAGTTTTTGTGAAAACCAAGTAATTCCAAGTATATTAAATATTTATAGCTAACAAAAATGGAAACAGGCACATTTCCACCGCCATCTAGAAATTATTTTTCTCGCAAGTTTTACTCAAATCCAATGAAAATAATAAAATAATATTTGAGTTATTAATTCCCATAAATTTTAAAACCAATCAAGGTGCTCACTATGCATTTTATCAAGAAAAATATAAAAAAAGAAAGATGCCAAAGTAAGAGTTATTAAAATTATGCTTACCGATAGAGCAAAAGCAGATTGTGAAGTTGCTTTTGCTTTGATAAAAGATATAGAAATCGAGATTTTCGCTGATCGAGGCCATGGTATAAGTGATATTGTTGAGCATGGTAAAGATAATGGCATTGAGATTCTTATTCCCCTGAATTCTCAAAGGAAACTAAAAAAAAGTTTGATGATTTTTTATATTCTTTTCGTCACGACTTTTCATTTCCTTAGATGTTGGCGTAGCATCGCTACTTGCTATTTTAAAACTTCTATTGCTTTCGTTTTTTTTACTTTTATTCGTTCTATTTTTATCTTGATTTTTTCTCGATTTTGAATTCATCTACACTATCTAAAATTATGTTTAAAATGTTTTTTTCAACTGCATTTGTTTTATAATCGATTTTGAAAGAAAAAATGCGTGAGGCTGGAAAAATTTTTTTAAGGAAGTGATTTGATGGAGACAGATGATAATAATGATTTAAATAAAAAATTGGATATTGAACGAAAGAAACAAAAAAGCAACAGAGACAAAGTACGATCCGCAATAAGCAAGACAATAATTTGGGGACTTGGAATTATTTTTGCAATCGGAATTTCTGCGGTTGGGTCGTTGAGTGTTTTGGGAATTTTGACTTTGCCTGCAATTTTTATGTCCGCGGCTTTAATGGAGATTTTGCCATGGTTTTTGGTCGGTTTAGGAACAACGATCAGCTTGACATGTCGTAAAGGATTTGTTAAAAATTTTCTCCACACGCTTATAAACCATGATGGTGGTTTTCGTGAATGGCATAGATCTGATGAATATAAAAAAAGACTACTTTATTCGGTATGGTTTTTTATTTGTGCTGTGTCAATTTTGTCGAGTGGATTTGTGAGTTTGTTGTCAGACCTAGTTTCTCTCTGGGTTTATCATCGATGCCAATTAGAAGCTCCAACTTTTGTATATTTATTAGCCGGCAGCATTGGTTTTCTTCCATCTTTAGCAATTGTTGTTTTTGCTTTTCATTTTTCACCTTTAGCGTTTGTTGCGACATCACCAATGCTGGTTTTTACACTTTTAGCAACGGGTGTTCATTTTATCCGCAAGCGCTATCTTAAGCCAGAAGACCCGTATAAAGATATTTTGGGGGCAAGCATTGCAAACTTAAAAGAATCTAAAGATACTTTGGAACAAAGCAACCTAAACTTAAGGGAGAAAACCAGTGGTAGTAAAAACAATTGGATAAAGAAACTATTCCCGTGTGTAGGTAATAGCGAAAAAAATCCTCAAAGCATGAGAGAGGAAAAAGATGGCGAAGACCTCTTCATTGATTTAAATTAAGCATTCATTTGCATCAAAGCCCTCGTTTTATCGAGGGCTTTTTATTTTTTTATGTTTATCGTTAACAATTAATCAACTTGTTTCATTTTCGTTTTCACTGACATGATTATCATCATTTCCTATTTCATTAGCACTATCATTCTGATTTTCGTTTTCGTTTTGATTTTCACTTGTATTTTGATTTGTGTTTTGATTTTCGATTTTTCCTTTGCTTTCGATTTTTTTGGTTCCGATTTTTACTGTACCTTTTGTCGGACGGTAATAACTTGTATTCACCAAAATTTTTTCTTTTTGCTCACCACTTTCATACACAATTTTATAAAGTTTATATCTAAAACCTTTTTTTGAATACGATTCGAATTTTTTCGTTCCTTCGGGCAATTCATTTGTATAAACGATTGTTTCTGTCGGAGCCGGAATTGTTTCTACCAATTCATTTTTAAACGTGATTTTTCTATTTTGAGGTCGTGTTTCTTCGCCATAAATATTTACAACCAAATTATTTCCATTAACAACGCTTTCAATTAACAACGGCACAGATTTATTATTTTTAAATTTCAAATCTATATAATCTCCAGCCAAAGTTGCATCAAATCCATAATCAATATATCCGACTTTTAACGAATGATTTCTTCTTTCAACAATTTCTAATTCAGAATATAAAACTGCGTTATACAAAACGGTTGAAACTTGACAAATTCCTCCGCCAATTCCATCCGTTAATTTTCCATTAACAATAATGGGCGCGTTTACATACCCATTTTTTATGCTAAACGGCTTTAAATTTTCGTTCAAAGAATAAGTTTCACCTGGATAAATCACATTATTATTTATTTTTTTTGCCGCATTAATTATGTTTTGGTTTCGATCTATTTTTTTTCCACCAAAAACTGTTTTATACGACCCAATGATATCTCGCGTTTTTTCAAAGTCATTTTTATTATATTTTGGTTTTACGGGCGCAAAAATTAAATTTACATCGCCACTTTCTTTTTTGTTTAGCAAATTCATTACGAGCTCAAGATTTTTTTCCAAATCTAATTTTTTCCCATCCGTTCCGTCAACCGTTATAAATTCTCCGTTTTGTTTATAAAGCGAAGCATTTTTTGGCTTTATATAAACTGCGCTTTCGATTTCATTTAATTTTGATTTAACAAAATCACGATTAATATTATATTCCACATTTAATTTCAGCGGATTTTTTTTGAGCTTCACAATTTTTTCATATCGTTTTATAAAATTTCCTTCACGCGCATAATTATAAGCTTCATTAACAATTTTTTTTATTTCATAAATCGCACTAAAATCTTTGAAACTAAAATCATATTCTTTTTCTTGCACTCGGTCATGCAATTTAATTATTTTTTTGTTAAGTGGTTCTTGTAAAACGGAATTTATTTTTTTGATAGCCTCATCTTTTTTTAAATCGCCAATATCAATTTCATTAACAAAAATATTTTTATAGATTCTGTCAGTATCAATAGCAGAATTTATTTTTCTGTATGAAAAATATCCCGCCGCAAATATTATGCAACACAAAAATAAAATCGAAATCAAAATAAATTTATATTTTTTTTTAGCTGTTCTTTTTGCCATATGAAATTTAATCTCCTAAATAAAATTTTTTTCTACAAATTATATTTTACTCGCTGGGCAAAATTAATTTACCAAAAAGCAAACGTGTTTTTTAATGTTATAATTTCGTTTGCAGGCATTTGTACAAATAAATTTAAATTTGGAGATGAAAAATTTGATTCAAGTTCAAGAATTAACAAAGTGTTACGGCAAAACAAAAGCGGTTGAAAATTTAAATTTTGTCGTAAACAAAAATGAAATCGTAGGATTTTTGGGAGAAAACGGAGCGGGGAAAACAACGACGCTAAACATGATTACAAATTATATTTCGCAATCGTCAGGAAAAATAATTATTAATGGCAAAAATATTTGTTGTCAAAAACCAAGCGAAAAAAAAATTATAGGTTATTTACCTGAGAATCCACCGCTTTATTTTGATATGACCGTGCAAGAATATTTAAATTTTGTTTGCGAATTAAAAAAAGCCGATAAAAAAAGTTTGAAGGATATAATCGAAAAACTTGATTTGTCAGAGATAAAAAAAAAGCTGATAAAAAATATTTCAAAAGGTTGTAAGCAACGTGTTGGATTAGCACAAGCTTTAATTGGAAATCCAGAAATTTTAATTTTGGACGAACCAAATTCTGGACTCGATCCAAAACAAAGAATAAAAATGCGTGATTTAATAAAATCTTTGAAGCAAAATCATACGATTTTAATTAGCTCGCATATTTTGTCTGAAATAAATGAAATTGCTGACAGATTAATTATTATTAACAAAGGAAGAATCGTTGCAGATAATACACCTGATCAGTTGGCAGAAAATTTAACGCATGGAAAAAAAATTATTGTGCGTTTGAAAGGAAATCCTGAAGAAATTTTGGCGGCACTTTATGAAAATGATTTTTTAGAGTGTGTTGATTATAAAAAAAATGTTGAAGATGGTTGTATGGATTTAGTTTTTAAAAATAAAAATCCGGAACAAAAAATTGATTTGCGAGAACAAATATTTATGTTTGCGAAAGAAAATAATTTTATTTTGTTAATGTCAAAACCATTTGGCGTTTCGTTGGAAGAAATATTTTTAAAAATCACGGACGAAAATCAAATCTCAGAGAATAAAAATCCTGAAAATCAAAATTTAGATTTGGAGGAAGAAAAAAATAATGAGAGCGATCTTTAAAAAAGAATTTTTAGGTTATTTTAGAAATATGACCGGATATATATTTTTGTCGTTTTTTATTTTTGTGACTGGATTATATTTCAGCGTGATAAATATTTTTTCGGGTTTATTGGATTATCAATATGTTTTGTCAAATATCTCGATGTTATTTTTAATAATAATTCCATTGTTAACAATGAATTTATTTTCGCAGGAAAAACGAAATAAGACAGACCAATTATTATTTACGGCACCAATTTCGATTTCAAAAATAACTTTGGGAAAATATTTTGCGAGCTTAAGTTTACTTTTAATTGGTTTGCTAATAACTTTTATTTTTCCTGGAATTTTATTGTTTTTTGTAGAGAATATTAATGATTTTGCTTTTGGAAGAATTTTAAGTAGCTACTTGGGATATTTTTTGTTAGGTGGATGTTTTATCGCAGTTGGATTATTTATTTCAAGTTTGTTTGAAAATCCAATTGTTGTTTCGATTGTGACGTTTGGAACTTTATTTTTATTTTATATTTTGGAGGGGCTGGCTGAAAAATTGCCAAAAGATAAATTTTCATGCGCGCTTTTTGTTGGGTTTTTAATTTTGTGTTTATGTTGGATTTTATATAAGCGAATAGAAAATTTTTTGTTTGCAGGAATATTTTTTTTGGTTTTAATTGGAATTTTAGTGAGTCTTTATTTTTTTATGCCGGATATTTTTGATTCGGGAATTTATAAAATTTTGATTTGGTTTTCGTTGTTATCGCGATTTAATAATTTTAGTAATGGAATTTTAAGTTTGGCCGATGTTTTTTATTATCTGTCGTTTATTATTTTTTGTCTGGGAATAAATATAAATATGATTGAAAATAAGAGAAATTAAAATTTTGGTTGGAGGAAAAAATTTTGAACAAAGGATTTAAAATTAAGCGTGGTTTTTATTCCGTTTTTTTTGTGTTTTTTTTTGTTGCGGTTCTGGTTTTGGCAAATTTAATTATTGAAAATTATGATTTTAAATATGATTTGACAAAAGAAAAATTTTATAGTTTGTCGGAGCAAAGTTTGAAAATAATAAATGATTTAAAAGAGAAAATTAATATTTATGTTTTGTCTGCGCCTGAAGAAAATAATTTTATGGTTAATAAATTGCTGGAAAAATATAAGTCAAAAAATATTAATCTCGAATATAAATCACAGGAAAAAGTTTCGGTTTTTAAAAAAAAATTTGAGAATGGCGGAGAAATTCCTGACGGCAGTATTATTGTTGAGGCAAAAAATAAATTTAAAATAATAAAGCCTGAAGATTTTTTTGAATATGATTTTGATTACACAACTTTTCAGCAGAAATTAAAAGGAATAAATATTGAGCCGGAAATTACAAATGCAATTTATTATGTGACGAATGATTTTTCGCCAAAAATTTATAAATTAATTGGACACGGCGAAGAAGATTTAAATGATATTTATAAAAAGCAAATAGAATTTGCCGGTTATGAGTTAAAAGATTTGGATTTGCTAAACGAAAAAAAAGTTCCAGATGATTGTGAAATATTATTTATAACGACGCCGGAAAAAGATTGGACAGAGCAAGAAAAAAATTTGATTGATGATTATTTATCGCAACACAGCGCAATAATTTTTATGGATTTGACAAATCAACGTTTTAATAATTTAAACGCGTTGACAAAAAAATATGGCTTTGAGTTTAAAAATAATTTGGTAATAGAGAATAGCGGCGAAAATTTTTTGCGCGATTATAAAACTTATTTGATTCCAAATTACACACAAAATGAAATTTGTAATAATTTGCAGGATAAAAAATATAAGTTGTTAATTCCGTTTTGCCAGCATATTTTTATAAATCAGGATGAAAATATAAAAGTTTTGCTTGAGTCGTCAAAAGATTCTTATGCAAAAGCTGACCCAAATTCAAAAAATCCTGAAAAAGAAAAAAATGATTTGTCGGGGCCATTAAATCTCGCAATATGTTATTCGAAAGATAAAACAAAAATAATCGCGGTCGGTTCAAAATATATTTTGGATCCGGAAATTAATAATTTTGTTCGCGGTTCGAATTTGGATTTTTTGATTTCGGCGTTAAATAATTTATGCGCGAATAAAAATAAATCTTTATATGTGCCGCCAAAAAATTATGATAAGAAATATATTTCTTTTACGCACAATCAAGCTCTTATAATTTCAGTTACAAGCATAATAATAATTCCTCTGATAATTTTTGTTGTTGGATTGATAATTATTAAAAAAAGACAAAATCAAAGCTAAACACAAAAATAAAACGTCGTGAGAAATCACGGCGCTTTTTTTTATCTCAAACCAAAAATAAATTATTGCTGGACATGAGAGTTATCATTTCCCATTTGCGGAACAGGATTTTGTGGATTAATATTTTGCTCTCGCATATTTCTAACTTTTGCCATCAAAGAATTTCTGTTACAAAAATAACCAAAAGACAAAAAATTAATAGCTTGCTTTAAATAATAAAGTGTTTTTGCGCCCCATCCAGGCAATTCAATTATTCGTTGTAATTGTTGCGAATAAATCTGGCGATTAGCTGTTGGAATTTTATTAGTCAACTCGTCAAGAACAAAATAATCTATTTCGATATTTAAATCATTTGTTACCGCATGATTTTGCATTAATACATAAATTGAATCAAAAGTTTTAGTTATGCATGGTACTGTATCTGGTTGATCTCCTAATCCAAATACAATATCAAATAATTGATTAGCTCCAATATGAATTGAAATTGACTTTCCCAAATTGATTAATAAATATTTCACAGTTTCTTCTACAAATATTTTTTTTATCGAAAGCAAATTAATACCTGCTAACTTTTCTTCAATGTGTGAAAATCGGGAGATAGAGCGATTTTGTCCGGATATTTGTACGGTTTGATCTTTACTTTCAAAAATTTTAGCCTTAGATGGAGATTTTTGACAGTCAACTATAAACCCTTTAATAAGTTTTAAACCACCTTCTTGTCCTGCCAAATCATTTATTTGTTGATTTGATAGATAAAAAATACAGTCCGGTCGCGTTTGCAAGATATGTTTCTTTGCAATTAATGATCGAACACTTAGTTTTTGAATGCTATTTGATAGTAAAACTTCGTTTGCAAAACCACGATCAGATTCAAGTCTTTGTAAAAATTCATTACTATCAAAATCCATACGATCTAAACATCCTTTCCCGGCTTCCGCAAATTTCTTTTGAGTTAGTTGGCCAAAACTCGAAAACGAACTAAAATTATTAAAACATGTAGCTAAATACGTAAAATCTTCTTTTTTCGTTTTTTCTACTATCGAATCAATAATTTTTTCGTCTATTCTAATTTCCAAATTATGATTTGCATATTTGCGTATTAAACAATAAATATTGACAAAAACCTCACGTATTTTTTTTGTGTCAATAAATTTTTCAGCATTTTCTTGGTTATTATCGTCATTCGTAACATCATCTAACAACTCTTTTAATAATTTATTTATTCGTACATTTACATCATACGCTATAAAAACAGAATCAACATTTTTATCTGGAACTATTAAAGGTTTGAAAGTGAACTGTGGGAAATTATCGTCTTGTAAATTATCATTTTCTTTTATTTTTAAAAGCCAGGCTGGTAACTCTTGTGCCGACTCCGGATTTCCAAATTTCATAAATTCATAATCTGGAAGAACTTCATCATTGTGTCCAAAGATTTTGTTAAAACTGATTGTGAATTCGTCTCCTCGATTTTTTAACGCCTTTCCTAAAATTTTCCTATGCTCTACATTCTCAAACATTTTATCTATAATATTTTCACTCAAGTAATTTATATTTCGAGGATCACTAGAAACATGTTCGCCAAAAGTGATAATCGAATCATAAGTCAATTTTTTTATAAAGTTATGATCGTCACGATGAAAAAAACAAGAGTACTTATGCTTCATAAGTTTTCTAATAAAATCAATTTGATTTCTATTTTCATTTGCTACAGCTTGATTAACAATATCTGCATATTCACAATTTCCACCAAGCAAATTGATATCACAAAACGGCAAAATATTTTTTACATAATCTACAAATGATTTATCTAAGCCAGGCAAATCGATCAATTTTGTCAAGAAAGGTTTTAAATATCCAGATTTATCACGTGCAAAAAGTTGAAAAATCAATTTCTCCAAAACATCAGCATCAATTTTGATATAACATTTATCTATTTCGCGAAAACTTTTAAGCACCTCATAAAAATTTATATAACATTTATTCATAGCTATAAGCATTTGATCCGGAGGTAAACAATTACTCTTATTGTAACACTGACATATCTCATCTTTTCTTTCTAAATCGTCCAAAAAAGAATTAAGCAATGTAGCAACAAAAAGATTTTTTGCCTCTGGCAACAGACCTTTGAATTTCTCTTCGCTAAAAAATTTATATTCCGTAACATTTATTTCTTTCTCCTCTAAATTGAATGTTTTCACATTATTTTCAGCCACGTTCACTAAAATTGGAACCGACTTTTGGATTTGTTGTGCAACAAAAAAATTATTTCTTGCTGTTTTATCAAATTTCAAAAATTCTCCAGAAGATTTGTCATAAACACACTTACTACGACATATAGTTTTTAGCAATTCATCAATAAAGTTTGTTCTGTTTTTATCATCTGATTTATAGGCAACTAAATTATTTATTTGTTGAGAAGACAAATTTTCTAAAACTTGAGCACAAATCTGACAGTCCTTAAACCAATTTTTATCAAACTCAGCAATAATATCGTCAGAATTTAAATTTTCTATTACCTTCAAATAAAATTCGAAACCAACATTCTGACCAATTTTGTTGTCAAGGCGCAACATCTCAATAATTTTTTTTATATTATCCTGAAATTTTATGCCTAACTGTTGAAAGCTTGCTAAAGCATCTAAATATTCCAAAACTTTATTTTTATTATCAATATCAAAGTCGTTTGCAAAAAATGCATTTTGAGCCAATTTGCAAATTGCGGAGACATTAGTATAAGCACTTAAATCATCATCAACATTATATTTTTTTACTAAAAAAGAAATACTGTTCAATAAGCCACTCAAACTTTCAAAACTTTGCATTCCGTCGTTTTGATTTGCAACATTGTTACAGACAACAAATAACCGTTTTATAGCGTATCTGAAGAGTAATTTTTTTGCATTTTCATTTAAATTCGACCATTTATTATCAAAATCGTTATCCCAAAAAGGAATAATCATATAAAACGGATAACTCTCAATTTCTTGACTTGTTATCGGTTTACCAAAATATTTATCTAAATTACATTGTTCCGTATCAATGTAATCAAGTTTAATAACACTACAGTCTAATTTACAATTTTTTTGTATAAAGTTTGTTATATTAACATGACAATCTTCTGTATCGCATAAATTATTCAACTGGCCAACGGACAAACTTTGCCATATATTAAATCGGTCAGGGTACAAACTGTCTTCTGTATAATAGTTATATTTTCTATCAACAAGAATCTCCCAAAAACATATAATTGATTTTGGTGTTAACTTGTGTAACCAATCTAGGTTAAGCAAATTATTTACCTGAATAGCCTCTTTGATTTGATTTATAGTATCTGAATCGTTTTTTTCAACAGCATCATTAATGCCATCGGCATCTAAAGTATTGACATCACTTTCCATAAAAAAAACCCCCATAAAATTTACAATCTAGTTTAATTATACATATATTTTTTTACCACATCAATAATCATAAATTATTTTTTTCTTATCATAAAAAAATTTTATCGAGTCCCAAAAAATAAAATATGTTTGTAACACGGAACGAATTTAAATACAGATTTGCTTCCGTATAAAAACAAAACATTTCTATTATATCTTATTTTATAGATTATTTTTTTTTTGTCTCGCTGTCTGTTTTTTTGCGTAGACCACACCCAGCTAAATCTCTTTTATATTAAAAATCATATGTTTTTATATCCACAAAATAAAAAAAACCATACTCAAATATGAGCCAAACAAACTTCGAACAAACTGAAAACAGAGAACAGAAATCAACAAAGAAGCAAAGAAAAATAAGTAATCGATCTATTAGTATGAGTCAGCTGAACACAGCACTGTACTTAGTTTCAATGAAACTCAGTTGTAAAAATATTTCTTATTATAAAAAACTTCTTGTGTTATAACATCATTACAACGAAAGTTTTAATTCGATTTCATCGCGTATTAAAATTCCGTTTTCATTTTTAATAGGAATCTCAGGTTTTAATTTACGAGCTTGTTTAATCGAATCAAAAAAAACTTTATTCAAAATAAATCCTCTCTTTTGATAAAAACCAAGAGCACGCAAATTATCATTCGTAGTAATAACAATTATATTTTTTAGATTACATTCAGTAGCAAAATCTTTAACTTTATTTACTAATAAACTTCCGATTCCTCTATTTTCATAAACACTATCGAGAGATATTATTTCTAAACTAAAATCAATAATTATATATGTAATAAGACCGATAATATTATTTCCATTTTCTATATAAAAACCATTAATATCTTTTAGATCCACAATTTTGCCACGCAAAATCATTTCTAAACTAAACCATCTTTTTAAAACAAAATTATTTATTTTTTCACGTTCTTCTAAACCAATATCTTTTACATTAAGACTCATATATTTTTATCTCCCAAGAAATAAAAAAATCCGTGTTTAAACACGAACTAACTAGCTCTAAACAAACTGAAAACAGAGAACAGAAATCAACAAAGAAGCAAATCAAAAAGAAGTAATCGACCTATTAGTATGAGTCAGCTAAATACATCACTGCACTTACACCTCTCACCTATCAACCTCTTAGTCTAAAAGGGGTCTCTCGCTTGCGCATTGATATCTAATCTTGAGGTCGGTTTCACACTTAGATGCTTTCAGCGTTTATCCGTTCCAAACTTGGCTACTCTGCCATAGACTTGCTACCTAACAGATACACCATCGGTTTGTTCATCCCAGTCCTCTCGTACTAAGGACAAATCCTCTCAAATATCTTACGCCCACGACGGATAGGGACCGAACTGTCTCACGACGTTCTGAACCCAGCTCGCGTACCGCTTTAATGGGCGAACAGCCCAACCCTTGGAACCTTCTACAGCTCCAGGATGCGATGAGCCGACATCGAGGTGCCAAACCTCCCCGTCGATGTGAACTCTTGGGGGAGATCAGCCTGTTATCCCCAGGGTAACTTTTGTCCGTTGAGCGATGGCGCTCCCACTTGCCGCCACCGGATCACTAAGTCCTACTTTCGTACCTGCTCGGTTTGTCAACCTCACAGTCAAGCCATCTTTTACCTTTACGCTCTTTGGATGATTTCCGTCCATCCTGAGATGACCTTTGAACGCCTCCGTTACTTTTTTGGAGGCGACCGCCCCAGTCAAACTGTCCGTCTGACATTGTCCCCGACCTCGATAAGATGCCAGGGTTAGAAATCTCAACGTCAACAAGAGGTATCCCACCGTTGACTCCATTCGAGCCGAAACCCGAATCTCACAGTCTCCCTCCTATCCTGTGTGTTAACATCAAAACTCCAGTATCAAACTACAGTAAAGCTCCATGGGGTCTTTCCGTCCTGTCGCGGGTCACCAGTATCTTCACTGGTACTTCAATTTCACCGGGCGCGTTGTCGAGACAGTGCCCAAATCATTACACCTTTCGTGCGGGTCAGAACTTACCTGACAA
>CAMKTI010000047.1 GCA_946415665.1 uncultured Clostridia bacterium | reverse complement strand
TAAAGAAACTATTAACTTGCTCAAAAATCTCGATGCAAAATTAGTCTTTGCAGATAAAGTTTATGATACTAACTAAATTTTGTCTTATATTGCAAAACAAAATACAAAATCAGTTATTCCTCCAAAACGCAACAAACTTGAACAACCTTGAACAACGTGATTATAACTATAAACTTTATTGCTTTAGACATATTATCGAGAATACTTTCCTTGCTTTTAAGCGTTGGCGCGGTATTGCCACCCGATACGCTAGAACGCTCGATGCTTTTATCGCTTCCATTTATGTTTGTTGTATCTTTATGTATTTGTCATTCTTTTAAATTTATGTAGACACTATCTAAATCGTTTATATCAAATCTGTAATACACTCTTTCCTTTATTTTTATTTTTGCTCATTTTTTTATTCCTCCCCATTGTATCTTATTTTATAGATTGTTTTTTTTAGATTATTTTTTTCCTTGTCTTGTTGCTTGTTTTTGTTATGTAGACAGTATCTAGATAAATAAAATATTTATGAATCGAAATATCAATTATGAAAACAAATTGTCTCCCAAAATAAGCCAAATTTTTATTACATAACAATGTTTATTAGTTTTTTAGACAGGATAATTATTTTGTGTTATTTTGTATTTGTCGAATTAAATCGAAATTAAATTTTAATTTAAATGGTGATGAGAGTGTGAAAACCATAATTACAAACGCCGATGATATTTCTATCATGGCGGCAAGTAAAATAATAAAATCGGGCGGGCTTGTTGCATTTCCAACAGAAACTGTGTATGGACTTGGAGCAAATGCTTTGAATTCGATGGCGGCAAAAAAAATTTATTCTGCAAAAGGACGACCATCGGATAATCCTTTGATAGTTCATATTGCAAATAAAAAAGATTTATATTCGGTTGTTAAAAATATTAATGCGGAGATTAAAAATCTCATAAAAAATTTTTGGCCGGGACCATTGACAATAATTTGTAAAAAGAAAACTTGTGTTCCCAATGAAATTTCCGGAGGGCTTGATACGGTTGCTGTGAGATTTCCAGCAAATCCGATTGCACAAAAATTAATTTTATATTCGGAAGTGCCTATTGCCGCTCCAAGTGCAAATATTTCGGGAAAACCAAGTTGTACTCGCGCAAAACATGTAATAAAAGATTTAGATGGAAAAATTGACATGATTTTGTGTGATGATAAATTTTCTTTTGGGATTGAGTCGACAATTGTGGATATGACGCAAAAAAATCCCGTGATTTTAAGACCAGGAGCAATAACTTTTGAGATGCTTAAAAAAATTTTGCCTAACGTGATTATGAATCAAAATTTAATTATTGGTAATGAGCATCCAAAAGCTCCCGGAATGAAATATAAGCATTATTCTCCTGAAGCAGATGTTTTTATTGTTTTTTCTGATGAAAAAAATATGGATATCAGAGAAAGAAAAATTATTGATAAAATAAATAAAATGGTGTCTAATAATCAGGGAAAAAAAATAAAATCGGGAGTTCTTGCTTTCAACCAAACAAAAGAGTTTTATAAAAATTGTCTTGTATTGTCGATGGGAGATAAAAATAATTTGTTTGAAATAGCAAATAATTTATTTGATTGTTTGAGAGAATTTGATTTGAATCAAGTAGATGTTATTTATGCTGAAAGCGTTGATGAAAAAGAACTTGGTTCAGCAATTATGAACAGATTATTAAAATCGGCTGCTTATAAAAAAATAAGGGTGTGATGTGTTTGTTAAAAATAATATTTGTTTGCACGGGTAATACTTGTCGAAGTCCAATAGCTGAATTTTTGACCAAAAGTATTTTTATGCAACAAGATTTACATGCAAACATAAGTTCAGCTGGAACAATGGTTATAGAAGAAGAACCAATGTCCAGCGGTGCAATAACGGCTTTAACTAATTTGCATTTATTAGGCAGTGAATTGGAAAGAGAAATGTCAAGGCATCGGTCAAGATTGGTAAATTTAGATATGATTTATGACAGTGATTTTATTTTTGCTATGGCTTACGAACATAAATCTTTTTTATTAAATAATTTTCCTGACCAAAGAGATAAAATTTTTATTCTTGGAGATTTTGTTGGTAGTACAAGATATGATGTAATCGATCCATTTGGAAAAAATGTTGATATTTATAGATATTGTGCATTGGAGATTTATAAATTATTAATTTTGATGGTAAAAAGAATAACGAATATTGAATGTGTACGGGGAGGATTTTAAAATTATTGCTATAGGTTGTGACCATGCAGGATTTGATTTAAAAAATATAATTATAAAATATTTGGAGCAGCATAATTTTATTTATAAAGATTATGGAACTTATGATAAAAATTCATGTGATTATCCTGATTATGCAAAGTTGGTTTGCGAGTCGATTATTAATAATAAAAGCAAATTTGGAGTTTTAATATGTAATACTGGAATTGGTATTTCTATTTGTGCGAATAAATTTAATGGAATTCGCGCTGCTTTATGTAATAATAGTTTTGTGGCAAGAATGTCGCGAGAGCATAATAATGCAAACGTTTTAGCAGTTGGAGCAGGCGTAATTGGCAAAGATTTGGCATTAGATGTATTAAAAACTTTTTTGCAAACGAATTTTTCTGATGAATTGAGACATGTTAAACGCATTGATAAGATAAAAAAGTTGGAAAATAAAAAAAGTGAATAAAAGGAGATTTTTTATGTCAAGTTATGATAATGTTTTTGTTCTTGACCATCCGTTGGTGCAAAATAAAATTTCGCTTATCAGAGATATTAATACAAAAGATAAGCAATTTAGAGAAATTGTTGCGGAGTTAGCCATATTAATTTTTTATGAAGCATCGAGAAATTTAAAATTAAAAGATAAAAATATTACGACACCGATTTGTGATACTGTCGGCAAGACTATTAGGGATGAAATTGCAATTGTTTCTATTTTGAGAGCAGCAATTGGAATGGAAAACGGAATTTTGCAGATGGCTCCAAATGTAAAAGTTGGACATGTTGGATTATATCGTGATCCAGAGACTTTGACGCCGGTGGAATATTACTGTAAATTGCCTAATGATATTGCTGAGAGAAAAATATTTTTGTTGGATCCGATGTTAGCGACAGGCGGAAGCGCTGCGGCGGCAATAAAATTTTTAAAATCGCGTGGAGCAAAGGATATTACGTTTTTATGTTTAATAGCGGCACCAGATGGAATAAAAAAGATAAATCTTGAATATCCGGATGTAAAAATTTATACGACGTCGATAGATAAAAAATTAAATGATCACGGTTATATAGTTCCGGGGCTTGGGGATGCAGGCGATAGATTATTTGGCACGAAATGAAAATTGAATTATAAAAATTTTAAGGTGGTGATTTAAAATGGCTTTTTTTGAAAAAATTTTTTTGGGATTAAAAAAAACGCGAGAAAATTTTTTAAATAAGCTGGATGATTTATTTGGTAAGTATAAAAAAATTGATGATGAGTTATTTGATAGACTTGAAGAAATTTTAATTATGAGCGATGTTGGTGCTGGGACTTCGATGGAAATTATAGAAAAAATAAAAAAGACATGTCGGGAAAAAAAATGTTCGGATGTTGGCGAATTAAAAGATATTTTTGTTGACGAGATCATAAATATATTTAAAAATCACGAGGAAGAGGCAAAATTTGATATTAAATCGCCGACGATAATTTTAATGGTTGGAGTGAACGGAGCAGGGAAAACAACATCGATAGGGAAACTTGGAAATTTTTTTAAAAAACAGGGAAAAAGTGTAATGTTGGTTGCGGCTGATACTTTTAGAGCCGCCGCGATAGATCAGTTAGTAATTTGGGCTGAAAGAATAGATGTGCCAATAATTAAGCGTGCAGAAAATTCGGATCCAGGCGCAGTAATTTTTGACGCGATAAAGTCTGCAAAAGCAAAAAAAACGGATGTTTTAATTTGTGATACTGCGGGACGTTTGCAAAATAAGGTTAATTTGATGAATGAGTTAAAAAAAATATTTAAGATTATTAGGCAAGAATTTAGTGAAGCACAGCTTGAAGTATTTATTTCGATTGATGCGACGATGGGACAAAATGCAATTCAGCAGGCGAAATTATTTAATGAGGCCTGTGATTTAACGGGAATAGTTTTGACTAAGTTAGATAGCAGTGCAAAAGGGGGAATGGTAATTCCGATTGTTAAAGATTTGAAAATTCCGGTTCGTTTTGTTGGTGTCGGGGAAAAAATTGAAGATATCCAAGAGTTTGATTATGAAAATTTTGCTTTGGCTTTGTTTGATTTAAATGATAGTCTTGAGCAGAACGGAAATGATGAAGACGAGGAAAATAATGAAAAAAATTAAAATTTATACGGACGGAGCATGTTCAGGAAATCCTGGACCGGGTGGATTAGGAATTGTTATTATTGATAAAGATATTCGGAATGAAATTGCATGCGGGTTCAGAAAAACTACGAATAATAGAATGGAAATTTTAGCCGTGATTAAAGCTCTTGAATTTTTAAAAGAGGATTGTGAAGTTGATTTATATTCGGATTCGAAATATGTAACGGATGCAATAAATAAAAAATGGATTTATAAATGGCAAGAAAATAATTGGCATAGAAAAGGCGCGCCAGATGTTTTAAATGTAGATTTATGGATTAGGTTGTTAAAATTAATGGAAAAGCATAAAATAAATTTTGTCTGGGTGAAGGGGCATAATAATAATTGTGAAAATGAACGTTGTGATTATTTAGCGCGTCAGGCAATAGATTCCGGAAATCTAGAAATAGACGAAAATTATGAAAATAAATTTTAGGTTTATATTTTGAATTTGTTTTTTAGAAATTGGTATTTACTTTTGATTTATTTTGATATATAATTTATATATAAATATTTTTTGGAGGTGGCAAAAATGAAAATCGAAAAAATTAGTGATAAAAGGTTAAAAATTTTGTTGACCATAGACGATTTAAAAGAGCGAAATATAAAAATGACAGAATTAGCATTTGGTACAGAAAAAACACGCGAGTTATTCAAAGAGATGATGGATATTGCGTGTGATGAGTGTGATTTTTATGCTGAAGATTCGCAGTTGATGGTCGAGGCGATTCCATTGTCGCTTGAGGCGATTGTAATTTTAATTACAAAGATAGATGATAAAGATAAAGAAAATGCCGGCGGTGTAATGGATAATCCGGAAAAAAAATTTTTTCACAAGACAAAGCCAAATTTTGTAAAAAGTGGACTTAAAAAATCTGCGGATGATAATTTGGTTTCGATTTTTGAGTTTAATAAGATGGATGATGTTGCGATTGTGGCAAAAAAAATGTTCGGGAGATTCACAGGCGAGAGTTCGTTAGTTAAATTGAAAAGACACTATTTTTTAATTCTGAAAAATAATAGTAGTCTTGATGAAATTTCGGATAGAGATTTGGAGATTATCGTTGGCGAATACGGAAAGAAACATGTTGTTAGTGCAATTTCGTATGCATATTTGTTTGAACACGGGGAGTTGTTAATATCTGACAACGCGGTCGATATTTTAAAAGAATATTTGTAATTTTTATTTGGTATGTTGTCGTATTTTTAGTGATGATATGTATAAGAAAACGGTGCTTAATTAGCACCGTTTTTTTGCATTTTTTTATATTAAATGTTAAAATAAACTAGTTTCCGGCTGTGTTGTTATTAGTATTATATTTGGCGTTAAATTTTGCCACTTGACCTTTTTTTTCGACAATGCCTTTTCCACTACCTGTATAAAACGGATGACATTTCGAACAAATATCAACTTTTATTTCTTTTTTTGTTGAACCGGTAACGAAAGTGTTGCCGCAGTTGTTGCACGTCACCACAGCGTTATTATAAAACTCAATTGTATCTGATGCCACTAAAATCCACTCCTTAAAAATTTATCTTGATACTTTACCAGTATTGTCCTCATTTTCAACGGCAATAATATCTTGTTTTTCATAACCAACTTTATTTAAAACACTGCCACCAAACTTTTCTGCCGACTCTAAATCTTTATCACGACTTAACATGGAAATCTTAACTAGTTGGTTATTCACCGATTTCACACTATTACCGGACAAAGACGAATTGTTTTGTGCTTCCGTTTGTTTTGCAGAACGAAACCAAAATTCTTTCATTTCCCCTAAAAGTCTCCTCATGGAATTTAATAACCCGCCGTTTTCTTTTATTGTTTTTTCTAATTGGTTATTATCACTTTCTATATTGTCAATATTCGACTCTGTTTTTGATAAAGCTTCATCTTTTAAATTAATATTTTGCAACTTTCTTTTTCCTTCGATTGATGCAATTTTTTCGATGTTTGCATCAATAACACTAATAGCATCTTTTTTAGCCACGTTAATTATCCTCCTATGATTTTATTGTAACTTATTTTTTTTTACATACAAACGCATTAAAGGGAAAGTTCTTTTAAGCCATTTTGTAATATCCCCATCAAAAACAAGATCACTGTGAAACTCCGCATTATAAAGTCTTATTGTTTCTTGAATCAATTTTACTGTTTCCTTTGACATTTGATCCATTTCTTTCCTAGAATTTTCGGCAATATCTGTAAGTTGTTCAGTAATACTATTTATTCGTTTATCACTTTTACCAAACGAACGCCGACTTGCGGTTACAAAATCTGTAATAATATTATAAGTATCTTCAAAAGATGTCGACCGACTCATATCATCAATAAAACTATCAAATAAACTTAAAAATTCGCTCAATTGCTTTTGTTTTTCTTTTGCATCCCTAAACTCTCTTCTCGTAAGAAGTTTCTTCGGTTTATCCGAATGCTTTTTTTTATTGGATTTTGGATTTTCATCTGGCAAAACGCTTCCCCCCCTTTGCGTTATCTTGTCTTACGCAAATCTTTTCAGGAAATCTTATGAATATGCATGTCAAAAAATCAATCAATCGAACTAAGATTCCCTTTAATTAAATTATATAACTCTTTTATATTAAATGCAAGTGTTTTTTTTTAATTAGCAAATATTTTTTTTTGATTATAAAAAAAAACAAAAACCGAGCAATTTTATTCCATAAAAAACTTTATGTCAAGTTAATTTTTGGTTACAAGATAAAAAAAGTTTTGTGATATAGTTTTTTTGTCTCGAAAAAAAATTTGTAAATAAAAAAATATAAGATAAGGAAGATGTTTTGTGAATAAAATTTTTTTAGGTTTTTTAAAAGGCATATTTATTGGTCTTGCAAATATTATTCCTGGAGTAAGTGGCGGAACAATTGCAGTTATTTTGGGAATTTTTGATGATTTGATAGATACGATAAATAATTTTTTCCGTGATATAAAAAAAAATTTAGGTTTTATAACGCCGATCGGATTTGGCATTTTGTTTAGCATTTTATTTTTTAGTTCTATTTTAGAATTGTGTTTAAAAAAATATTCTTTACCGACCAATATTTTTTTTGTCGGACTTATTTTTGGTAGTATCCCACTGATTTATAAAAAAGCAATTAAAAATGGCATAAAGAAAAATTATTTTGTATATACACTGATTTCTATTTTAATCGTGGTTTTAGCTTCTAATTTTAATAAAAATGGCGCCACACAAATTAATAATGATATATCTTTTATTTTTCTTTTAAAAATATTTTTTGGTGGATTGCTTGCTGCGATTGCAATGATAATTCCTGGAATCAGCGGATCTTTTATTATGGTTTTATTAGGAATTTATCCGACAGTAATTAATTCTATTTCAAATATTTCTCGGTGTTTATTAAATTTCTCTGATAAAAATCTTTTAATTCGAACTGGCGCAATAATATTTTCGTTAGGATTAGGATTAATTTTGGGGATTCTATTGATATCGAGATTAATTTCTGTATTGCTAGAAAAATTTTATTCCGAAACTTATTTTTGTATTTTAGGATTAATAATTGGTTCGATTTATGGAATTTTTGTATCGCCAATGACTTATCAAAGCGGAATAAATAATTTTATGATTTTAATTAGCGTAATAAGTTTTTTTGTCGGCGCGATCATTTCTTATTTTTTGGGAGAAAAAAATTAATGTGTGAAGAAAATTTGTTTTATATAAAAGATACCGAGGCAAATCAACGCCTCGATATTTTTTTGGCTCTAAAATTTAAAGAAAAAAATGTTTCTCGCAGTCAAATAAAAAATTTAATAGAAAAAAATAATTTGCTTGTAAATGGGAAAAAAATTAAAGCGGGTTATGTTGTTAAAAAAGATGATGAGATAAAAATAAAATTTGAAGCGGAAAGAAATTTAGATGTGAAGCCGGAAAAAATAGATTTGGATATAGTTTATGAAGACGACGAAATAATAATTATAAATAAGCCGCAAAATATGGTTGTACATCCGGGAGCGGGAAATTTTTCTGGGACGCTTGTTAATGGATTGATTTATCATTTTAAAAATAATTTATCTGATATAAATGGAATGTTGCGCCCGGGAATTGTTCATAGAATCGACAAAAATACTTCAGGTATTTTAGTTGTGGCAAAAAATAATTATGCACATAATTTTCTGGCGGAACAGTTTGCAGAACATAAAATAACTCGTGAATATATTGCGATTGTGAAAGGAAATTTTTATTCTGATGGAATAATAAATAAACCAATTGGAAGAGATTTGCATGATAGAAAAAAAATGGCAATAAATTTAAATGGTCGTCGAGCTGTTACACATTATTATTTGATAAAAAATTTTCGAGATTATAGTTTAATAAAATTAAAATTAGAAACGGGTCGAACACATCAAATTAGAGTTCATATGGCAAGCATAAATCATTCTGTTTTGGGTGATGAAATTTATGGTGAGAAAGATAAAAAATTTGGTTTAATTGGTCAAGTTTTACACGCAAAAAAATTGGGTTTTATTCATCCGAAAACAAAAAAATATGTTGAGTTTAATCATGCCCCACCAAAATATTTTTTGGATTTGATAAAAAAATTAAATGCGAGAGTTTGAAATATGATTTTGGTTAAGTTTATTGTTGGTATTTTATTTTTTTTAGTTTTAATTTTGATTGCGCCAATAAAATATGATTTAAGAATAAAATTTAAAGATAAGGCAAAAATTTTTTTTTGCGCTAAGTTTTTTTTTGGAATCGTGAAATATAAAAATGACGGCTTAAAAATTTTTGGGATAAGCGTGAAAAAAAATATAAATGCGAAAGAAAGAAAAATAAAAAAGAAGAAAGTTAGAAAAAATAAATTTGAAGCAAAAAAAGTTATGCGAAAAAAAAAATTTAAATGGAATGAAATTGATTACGCGGAATTATTAGAAATAATTGAGCCGAGTTTTGATTTGCTTAAAAATATTTTTAAAAAGTTTGGACCAAAAAAAATTTTTATGTTGGGCGAAATAGGATTTGAAAATCCTGAGTATACAGGATATTTTTGTGCACTCGAAAGTTTTTTGCGTGAGATAAAAATTTTTGATTTGAATTTAAAGCATGATTTTAATAAAAAAATTTTTGATTTGGATATTTATTTATATGGGCGAACTTGCTTTTTGAATTTAATTTTTGTTTCTGTAAAATATATATTTGATAAGCGAGTATTTTTGTTTATTAAATCAAATTTTTTTTGTAAAGGAGATTGATTTAAATGGGAAATCTGGATAATAATTTGGGGATTTTATTTTCTAGGATGCAAAATTTTGTGACATCACAAAGTGTTGTCGGGGAACAAATAAATATTGGCGATATGATTATAATTCCATTTATGGATATTTGTTTGGGAGTTGGAGCAAGTGCTTCGGATAATGAATCAAAAAAAGAAAATGGAGTCGGCGGGCTCGGTGCAAAAATTACTCCGTCAGCTGTTTTAGTTGTAAAAGAAGATTTGAGTAGCGTGGAATTAATAAATTTAAAAAATCAGGATGGTGTAAATAAAATTATTGATATGGTTCCGGGAATTCTTTCAAAGTTGAATTTTAAAAAAAAGGATAAAGATAATAATAAAAATCAGGAAGAAAATTAAAATTTGAAGAAATTACCAGTAATAAATTTTGTTTTTTGGCAAATAATAAGCGCGTAACGATAAATTTTAACTTGAGAAAAAAAAATTAGACTCAAGAAAAATAAAAATCGTTACGCGTTAAATTTTTTTAAGGATGAAAAATAAATTTTAAAAAACATGGTTATTTAAAACCAAAATAAAAAAAATTAAATGCCGGCATAAATGAAATTTAAAAATCAAATTTAAAAGCTTAATAACTTTTGGAGGTAATTTGTTATGTCAGAAAACAACAGCAATAACAATTCGAAAAATACACCGGAGGCTCGTGCCGCATTAGATCAATTTAAATATGAGGTGGCAAACGAAATCGGTGTTCCTTTAAAAAAAGGTTATAATGGACATTTAACTTCCGCTCAAAACGGATATGTTGGTGGATATATGGTAAAAAAAATGATTGAAAATCAAAAAAAACAAATGTCTGAGAATAATAATCAATAATAAATATGGATTGAAAAAATAATTATTTGACGCAATTTATCTTAAAGAAAAAAAATAAGTAAATGCGAAAATAATAATTAGCTTGTGAAAAAATTTTTTAGATAAAATAAAAATACATGCTTGTAAAAAACTAAAACGAGCATGTATTTTTTTTACTTAAAAACCAAGAAACTTATAAAAATTTTAGATTAGCTCTTGACAAATAAAAAAATTTATTTTAGAATTATCGCGGGAGAGGTGTTAAATGACATCGGTGTTAAATGACATCGGTGTTAAATGACATCTTTTTTTGTTTAATACTTACTCCAAAATGTTATTGAATAATGGAGGTTAGAATAAAAATGGAAGGTAGTGAAAAAAAAATTAATTTTAAGGAAGGAGAACTTCCTCAACCACCTCGAAAGCCTAACTGGTTAGTTTGTTTTTTTAAAGCACTTGCAAATGTTTATTTTAGTGGTTTTATCGGGAAGGATTTAATCACGGGGAAAAAGGTTTCAAATAGGTTTTTATATTGCGTTATGGACATTTTTTTTCTAATAATGCAATCATTACCTGTAGCATTGTTTGTTTCGTATTTTTTGATAACACTGCCGACATGGATTTTGGTGTTGGTGATTGTGCGAATGGCTCTTGATTTATTCATATTGGTGCGTATAACCAATCGAGCAAAAAAATGCCTTGCCAAGCGTCAGGAACCAATAAAATATTCAGAAGAGAAACAACAAAAAGAAGAAGGGGCAACAAATCATGTCAAAGTTTATGAATATGGTAATGGATATTATAAAAATAAACCGACAACTTTGATTGGCGATTTTTTTAGATATATTGGAACTAGGTATTTTGCTTTTTTGTTTGGAAAAGATTTTATGTACGGAAAGAAAATCGAGAGATCGCAATCGGCTAAAAATAATATTATCAACATTATTTCAATGCTCTGTTTTTTGGCGCTGGTTATCCCATGTTTTTTTATAACATTACCAAAATGGCTTTTTGTGTTAGCGATTGTAACGGCGGTTGCAAAATTGGCTAGTATCTTTTGTAATTCTTATGCGACAAGGCAAAATACAATGAAAGATCTTTTCTTCTGTAAATGCCAAGGCGAAAATCAAGTCCATGTATTATCTAAGCAGGTAAGAAAAAACGATCGAGCTGATGTCGCTGATGTCCCGGATTTAAAATTTATTGATAAAAACGCTGTCGCGGATCATCATTAATTTTTGTGAAAAAAATTTTTTAGATAAAAATACAAATACATGCTTGTGAAAAACTAAAACGAGTATGTATTTTTTTGTCTCTAAAAATCATGAAACTTATAAAAATTTTTGATTTAGATCTTGACAAATAAAAAAATTTGTTTTAGAATTATCGTGGGAGAGGTGTTAAATGACATCGGTGTTAAATGACATCGGTGTTAAATGACATCTTTTTTTAATTTAATACTTACTACCAAATATTATTAAATAACGGAGGTTAGAATAAAAAATGGAAAAGGAAAGAATGGGGGACGATATACCTCAAAAATCTAAAAAACCTAATTGGTTCGTTTGTTTTTTTTTAGTACTTGCAGATCGTTATTTAGGTGGTTTTATTGGGAAAAGTTTAGTTACTGGAAAAAAGTGTCCGAATAGGCTTGTGTGTTTCATTATAAATGTTTTCGTTTTAATAATTAAGTCATTACCTATAGCATTATTTGTTTCATATTTTTTGATAACACTGCCGACATGGATTTTGGTGTTGGCTATTGTGCGAATGGCTATTGATTTATTAAATTCGGTGTTTTTGACCAATGATGCACAAGGATACCTTGCCAATCGCCAGAAACAAACAGAACCGATAGAAAAAGTAGAAGAGCTAGAAGAAAAAGCAAACAATCATGCTAAATTTTATCTGTATGGTAATGAATATTATAAAAACAGACCGACTACTTTGATTGGCGATTTTTTTAGATATATTGGAAATAAGTATTTTGCTTTTTTATTTGGAAAAAATTTTATGTACGGAAAGAAAATCGAGAGATCGCAAGCGGCTGAAGGTAATATTATCAACATTATTTCAATGCTCTATTTTTTGGCGCTGGTTATCCCATGTTTTTTTATAACAGTACCAAAATGGCTTTTTGTGTTAGCGATTGTAACGGCGGTTGCAAAATTGGCTAG
>CAMKTI010000046.1 GCA_946415665.1 uncultured Clostridia bacterium | reverse complement strand
TTCAAAAATGTTTTTATGAAGATGGGATGATATATACCCAAAATCATTCTGTTTAACAGAGTCACAATTAACATTTTTTTTATTTTCTTTTAATTGGGTAACTTCGATGTCAGCAGTTTTATTATTATCGTTATACGTAAAATATAATTGTTCTTTATCATCTTTACACAGAGTTAAAATTAAATGTTTATACAGAATTGGTTTGTCGTGTTTATTTAAGCTATAAAAAAGCATCGTTAATTTATTTATCGTTTCACCAGTAATATTTGTAATCTTAAATTCTTTTTCATTTTTAGCAATATCACCAATTTTTATCATAGCCTTTGTTTGTTCATTAATCAACAGTCTAATGTAAACATGATTTATATCTTCCAAACCTCCTTCCTTAATTAAAAATTTTTTTATATTCTCAACACTGAATGTTATTCCACGTGCGTTAATTTTTTTTTCCATAAAAAAATACTCCTATAAATTTTTATTTTTTGGCATTTAATTTTTATGCCTTTTAAATAAAAATATATATTTTTTTGTTTGTCAAGTTTATTTTGTGATTTGTTGTTTTATTCTACAAAAATATTTTTTTTCGAGTTTAAATCAAACATATTTTTTCTTTTTGAACGCAAAAAAACTTCCGTCAATTTTTTTTTAACAACAGAAATTTTTGATTGATCGATGAAAAATATTATGAACGTCAAAGTTAATCATAATTATTTGGCCGGTTCATCGTTGCTGTTGATATTTTCTACGCTTGGACGTTGTGTAATATTCGATTTTTATGGTTCTGTACTTGTTTTTGCGGGTTATCTGAAATACATAATTTTTTTACTTTAAGATCTGCCTTTTTTCCTATTTTATGACCAGTAAAATAGTGGAAACAAAGACCACTATCAACTGGTGTTAGTTGAAGTATTAGGTCTTTCATAGGAGCATTATTTTTTACAAAAACCAATATATATTTATTATAATGTTGATATATGATAAATCTCCTAGATACTGCCTACACGAAGAAAATAAGCAACGAAACAAAGAAAAAAATAATCTATAAAATAAAATATGATAGAGGAGAATAAAAAAAGGGAGCGAAAATAAAAATTAAGGAGGGGATGTATTGTAGATTTGATATAAGTGGTGCAAAGTGGAAGCTAATAGAGCCGCACCTGACAGGTCAGCCTGGACAACGTGGAGGCATAGCCAAAGATAATTGGAAATTTATTAATACAGTTGTTTGGATACTTAAAACAGGATCTCCCTGGAGGGATTTAACGCCAGATTATGGCAAGTGGAGTACAGTTCATCAAAGATTTATTCGATGGCAATGAAGAAGTATGTGGAAAAAATTATTTGAGATACTGAAAGGTGATGTGAGCTTTGAATGGCTAATGATAGACTCGAGTTATGTGAAAGCGCATCAGCATGCAGTTGGGGCTCGCGGCGTAAATCAGGTCATATTAAAGACAAAAGAGGGCTCAATTCGAAAATACACTTAGCCTTCAATGAGCGCTGTATGCCTGTAAAATTTATCGTTACAGAGGGAACGCGTGCCGGGTGATGGTAATAATGAATCCGATTGGAATAAAGATGCATCTAATTTAAGCTTTGCACTTCCAATATATTGAGATAAAGATGAGGCGACGAGAACAATCAGCCAAGAAAATTTGTCAAACGCTAAGGTTAACTTACAAATTATTGAAAACAAAAATACAGCAAAAATATCGGAAGCATAAAGTAGATATACTTGAACTACTTGTTAAATCTAATTATAAGGATTCTCACGAGGGGACTTCATTTTATTTTGCCACAAGTAACAAATATCTTTACAAGGATATGTTCCAACTGGTAAGAACGATAGTAAAATAAAACGAGTTAGCAAAATATTTTTGTTAGTTTTGATTCCGGTTTTAGCGTTTTTGTTTACATTTTTTGTAATAAAAGTGGCAATAGCTTATGCGGTAATTTATGCTGTGTTATCAATAGTTATTGAACTGATTGTTTATAGTATATTTTTTCATAAAAATCGTGAAGAGAGCGACAAGGATAATTTAAAAGAAATTAAACTTAGAGCTGAATCTGAAAGAAAAGAAGAAAAAAAAGAATCTATTCGTGACAAGACAGAAAAAAATAAAGAGTATAGAAAAGAAATAGAAACATTACAATTAAGTGCGAAAATAAATCTAAACGATGAATCATTTAAAGATAAAATGGACAGCGCAGCAAAGAAAAAAATAGTTAATACTTTGATAGAAGACAAACAAGAGATACAATGAGGATAGTTGTAAATAAAAATCCATTTCAAAAACATTTGAGATGGATTTTTTGTTGTGTTTAATTAAAATTCAGACTGATTTTTATTTTTTTTCCATGTGAACATTTTTTAGTGACTAAAAAAATTTTCTTCTTAGAAAGTAAATCTCATATAAAAAATATTTTGGTCAGCGAAAATTTTTTTTGCTCTCAGATCATTCATTAATAATTTTTTGCCAAAATATAAATTAAAAATTTGTTTTGTTTGACATTTGTAATATAATTTTTTATGACTAAATTAAAAAAAATAATTGGTGGGTGAGAAATGAAAACACATTTGATTGACTTGATCAATATAAATAAAAAATTTGACGATGAATTTGTTTTGAAAGATATAAGTTTATACATAGAAAAAAATGAATTCGTCACGTTATTGGGTCCAAGCGGATGTGGAAAAACTACAACGCTAAGAATTATTGGAGGATTTGAAAAACCTACGAGCGGTGATTTGCTTTTCTGTGGAAAAAGTATTTTGGATTTGCCGCCTTATAAACGTCAGGTAAATACTGTTTTTCAAAAGTATGCTTTATTTCCAAACATGAATGTCTTTGAAAATATTGCTTTTGGTTTGCGGATAAAAAAAGAATCTGAAATAAAAATAAAAAATAAAGTAAAAGCGATGCTGAGGCTGGTAAATTTATCTGGATTTGAAAGACGAAATATAAATTTTTTAAGCGGCGGACAACAACAAAGAATTGCTATCGCGAGAGCATTAATAAACGAGCCAGAAATTTTATTATTGGACGAGCCTTTAGGAGCTTTAGATTTAAAATTAAGAAAAGACATGCAGATAGAATTAAAAAATATGCAAAAAAAATTAGGAATCACGTTTGTTTATGTAACTCATGATCAAGAAGAAGCTTTGACAATGTCTGATACAGTTGCAGTTATGAAAAACGGTGTTATTCAACAAATTGGAACACCTGAAGATATTTATAACGAGCCTAAAAATTCTTTTGTTGCGGATTTTATAGGTGAAAGTAATATTCTTGATGGTGTTATGATAAAAGATTTTTTAATTGAGTTTGCAGGTAGAAAATTTAAATGCGTAGATATGGGTTTTGAATTAAATGAAAAAGTTGATGTGGTAATAAGACCAGAAGATATAAATATTTTGCCTGAAAATCAAGGGCAAATTAATGGCAAAGTCGAAAATGTAATTTTTAAAGGCGTGCATTATGAAATGTTGATAAGACAAAATGATTATCTTTGGAAAGTTCATAGTACTGTTATGGCAGAAATAAATTCTTTTGTGAGTTTAAATATTTTGCCAGATTTGATTCATGTTATGCATAAAAAAAATAATGATTAGAGAAGGGAATTTTAAATTGCGAAAGACTTTTTTATGGAGTTATATATTTTGGATAATTATTTTTATTTTTGTGCCGATTGTTTTAGTTTGCTATTACGGTTTTACGCAAGAGAAAAATAATTTATTTTTTTTTAGCTTAGATAATTTTTCGCGTGTATTTAAATTGATTTATATAAAAGTTTTTTTTAGGTCGATAGTTTTAGCTTTGATTTGTACGTTAATTTGTTTTTTAATTGGTTATCCAGTTGCATATATTTTGGCTGAAAAAAATTTTAAGTTTAGCTCGCAGTTATTATTTTTATTATTAGTGCCAATGTGGATGAATATGTTATTAAGAACTTATGCTTGGTTTGTAATTTTAGAAAATAATGGGCTGATAAATTTTGTTTTAAGTTTTATGGGCTTAAAAAAAATTAGTTTTTTATATAATAATCAAGCGATTGTTTTGGGCATGGTATATAATTTTTTGCCGTTTATGATTTTGCCGATTTATAACTCGTTAAAAAAAATAGATTTAAATATAATCGAGGCAGCACAAGATTTAGGAGCGAATGCTTTTAAAATTTTTATAAAGATTATTTTGCCATTAAGTTTATCGGGAATTTTTTCTGGGGTAACAATGGTTTTTATGCCGGCTGTAACTTCGTTTATTATTTCGAATTTATTAGGCGGTGGAAAATTTATGTTAATAGGAAATTTAATTGAACAGGAATTTTTAAGAACTGGCGATTGGCATTTTGGATGTGCTTTATCTATTATTTTGATAATAATTATTTTTTGTTTTGATTTTATTTTTAGGCTGGGGAATAAAAAAAATAATAATGATAATTATGGAGGGAGTTTGTTTTGAAGTTGCTAAAAAAAATTTATTTGGTGATTATATTTTTATTTTTATATGCGCCGATTGGCGTTTTATTTTTTTTGTCTTTTAATAATTCGCGATCGAGAAGTCATTGGGGAGGATTTACTTTAAATTGGTATAAAGAATTATTATCTGATCCGGATATTTTAAAAGCGTTTTTTAATAGTTTATCGGTCGCGTTTATTTCTGCGAGTCTTGCTGTAATAATTGGAACATGTGCTGCGTTGTGTATTTTTAATTTAAAAAAGGCGTTTAAAAATATTATTTTATATCTCACAAAAATTCCTATGATTAATCCGGATATAGTTACGGGTGTATCGCTTATGATTTTATTTATTTTTTTATTTGATTTATTAAAATTTGGTAGCTTTGGATATTTTACTTTGCTTTTATCGCATGTAGTTTTTAATGTGCCGTATGTAATTTTTTCTGTTTTGCCAAGATTAGATTATTTGAATAATAATATTTTTGAAGCGGCTTTAGATTTAGGAGCAACACCGAGTTATGCTTTAAAAAAAATTATTTTGCCGGAAATTATGCCCGGTGTGATAACAGGATTTTTATTTGCGTTTACACTTTCGATTGATGATTTTATTATTAGTTTTTTTAATACGGGTTCGGGAGTAAATAATTTATCGGTTTTAATTTATTCAATGGCACGGCGCGGAATACATCCAAAAATAAATGCGCTTTCGAGTTTAATGTTTATTTGTGTTTTGGTTTTATTATATTTAGTTAATAAAAGAGATTTGATTTTAAATAAATAATTTTGGTGAGGTAAATGAATAAAATAAAATTTTTGATTTTAATTTTAGTTTTGATTTTAATTGGCTGTGGAAAAAAAAATGATGGAAAAAATTTAAGTTTATATAGTTATGGAGATTATGTAAATCAGGAAATTTTGGATATTTATTATAAAGAAACGGGAATAAAAGTAAATTGTGATACGTTTGCAACGAGTGAAGATGCGTATATAAAAATAAAAAATGGTGGAATAAATTATGATTTAATAATTGCGTCGGATTATATTATTGAGCGAATGATAAAAGAAAATTTGTTGCAAGAGTTGGATTTGGATGAGATAAAAAATTTTGATTTGATTGATGATAGATTTAAAAATTTAGATTTTGATTTTGAAAATAAATATTCGGTGCCATATGCTTGGGGAACAGTTGGAATTTTGTTTAATAAAAAGGTGATTAAAAAAAATAATTTAAGCTGGAATATTTTGTGGGATGAAAAATATAAAAATAAAATTTTTATGTATGATAATGCGCGAGATAATATTGCGATTACGTTAAAAAAATTAGGTTATTCGGTAAATACTTGTGATGATAAAAAATTAGAAGAAGCAAAAAAAGAATTGATAAAGCAAAAAAAAATTATTCAGGCGTATTTAAGTGATGCGATAAAAGATAAAATGATTAATGATGAAGCTTTGTTAGCTTTGTGTTATTCTGGTGATGCGTTATTTTGTTGTAAAGGAAATAAAAATTTGGATTATGTGATTCCGGATGAAGGAAGTAATTTTTGGATTGACGGCATAGGAATTTTAAAATGTTCGGGAAAGAAAAAAGAGGCTAGTAAGTTTATAAATTTTTTATGTCGTAAAGACATAGGATTATTAAATACGGAACATATTTGTCATTCGACGGTAAATAAAAAAGTTTTGGAGGCATTGCCTGATGAGATAAAAAAAAATAAAATTTATTGGCCGAGCGAAAAAGATTTTAAAAGATGCGAAATTTATCATGATTTGGGAGATGTTTTAAAAAAATATGATGTGATTTGGACGGAAGTTTTAGCAGAAGATTAAAAAATTATGGGAGTAAAAAAATGAATGTATTTCAAGGGATTGTATTAGGGATAATTCAAGGGGTAACAGAATTTTTGCCTGTTAGTAGTTCCGGGCATTTAGTTTTGTTTGAAAAAATTTTTGGAATAACAGAGCCGATGATTATTTTTGATGTTATTTTGCATTTGGGAACACTTGTGCCAGTGATAATAATTTTTTGGGATAAAATATTTGATTTAATTAAAAAGCCAATGCAAAAATATGTTTGGCTTGTAATTTTAGCGACGATGCCGGCTGTAATAATTGTGTTATTATTCGGAGATTGGATTGAAAATTTGTTTAATCAGGCAAATTTTTTATGGCTTGCTTTTTTTGTAACGGGAATTATTTTGATTTTGGCAGATAGAAATTTTGAAAATAATAAAAAAGAAGATAAAGATATTTTATTTAAAGACGCTTTTATAATTGGATTAATGCAAGCTTTAGCGATTGTGCCCGGAATTTCCAGATCAGGAAGTACGATTGGAGGAAGTTTAATTTGTGGATTAAAAAAAGAAACGGCGTCAAGGTTTGCTTTTATATTATCTGTGCCGATTATAATCGGAGCTGTTGTGTTTGAATTAAAAAAAGTTTTGTTTGGAAGTGTTAGTTTTAATTTTGATTGGCCGGTGTTTTTTTTTGGTTTTGTTTCGGCAATGTTGTCCGGATATTTGGCAATAAAATTTATGATAAAGCTAATTAATAATCGCAAATTAAAATTTTTTGCTTATTATGTAATTGGATTGGGATTTTTGATTTTGCTGGATAAAATGTTTTTTGGAATATATTTTTGATTTGGGAGAGATTTTTAAATGAAAGCTGTAATTTTGGCGGCAGGCGAAAGTAAAAGAATGAATTCGAAATTGCCAAAGGTTTTACATAAGATTTGTGGCAAGGAAATAATAAATTATGTTATAGACGCGTGTAAAAATGCTGGAATAAGAGAAATAATAATAGTTTTGGGTCATGAGTTTGATTTGATAAAAAAAAATATATGCGAGAAAAATTTTGATTTAGATATAAAGTTTGTTTTGCAAAAAGAAAGATTGGGAACAGGTCATGCTGTAATGATGGCAAAAGATTTTTTTGATGATAATGAAAATATTTTAGTTTTATATGGTGATACGCCGTTAATAAATTATTTGAGTATAAAAAAATTGATTGATATGAATAGTGATAATGCGGTTAGTTTAATTTCGAGTGTTGCGGAAAATCCAAAAGGTTACGGAAGAATATTGCGGCGCGAAAATAATTTTTTAAGGATTATTGAAGATAGAGATTGTGACAAAAATCAGTCGTTAATAAAAGAAATAAATACGGGAATTTATTTGTTTAACGGGAATTTATTAAAAACGGCGTTGCAAATGTTAAGTAATAATAATGCGCAAGGTGAATATTATTTGACAGATACGATTGAGATAATAAAAACGTTGAGCGATAAGGTCGGAATTTTTTGTGCGGATAATTATAAAGAATTTTTGGGCGTGAATAATAAAATTGAGTTAGAGCGTGCAAATAGTTTAATGCGCGAGAAAATAAATAAAAAACATATGGAAAACGGTGTAACAATGATAAATGCGCGAGAAGTATATATAGATTATGATGTAAAAATCGGGCGCGATAGTGTTGTTTATCCCAATGTTTTTTTAGAAGGCAAAACAGAAATCGGAGAAAATTGTGTAATCAGAGAAAATTCGAGAATAGTTGATGCAAAAATATTTGATGAAGTTGAAATAAATTCGAGTGTGATTTTGAATTCGAGAATAGAAAACGATGTAAAAATTGGACCGTTCGCTTATATAAGACCGGGAAGCGAAATCGGAAAAAAAGTTAAAATCGGAGATTTTGTTGAGATAAAAAATTCAAGCATAGACGAAGAAACAAAAGTTGCGCATTTAACTTATATTGGCGATGCAAAAGTTGGAAAAAATGTTAATTTCGGATGTGGAACTACGATTGCAAATTATGACGGCGAAAAAAAATTTCGAACTGAAATTGGTGATAATGTTTTTATTGGATGTAATAGTAATTTGGTTGCTCCGGTAAAAATCGGAGATGATGTTTATATTGCCGCAGGTTCAACGATTACAGAAGATATTGAAGCAAAAAATTTTGCGATTGCAAGAGCGAGACAAGTTAATAAATCAAATTGGCAAAAAAAAAGCTGACACAAAAATCGTGTCAGTTTTTTAATATATATTTGACCTTATTAACCAAGACTATCTTCTATAGATGATACATTATTTTTTTCTTGCTCACCTATTTGATTGATATTTGATTCGTGTTTTGATTTGTTTATATCAAATTCGTTTTGATTTTCTTTTGTTTCAATACCTGTGTCAATTTGGTTAGGATATGGACTTTTATTTTCTTTTGGTTGTTTGTTAGATAAACACGAAACCAAAAATTGTGATACTAAAAAAATGCAAAATAAAACTACTGTTGCTATTACGAATTTTATAATCACGCTAGAAAGCGATGCTATAAAAATTGACAAAACTGTCATTGCCAAAGCTAAAATAAAACCAACAAAAGCAATAATCTTTAACACTTTAAAAAGTTTTATCCAACATTTATTTTTAGTTCCAGATTGATCTTGATTATTTGTGTGTGATAAACCCAATGTTTGACTTTTGATGTTGTTTGGGTTTTCTTGGATTTTATTTTCATCTGTTTTACTATTTATGTTTTCGTTTTCTTGATTCACAACTGTTTTATCCTGATTACTTAACTCTTCACTTGTTTCATTTTTAGTCCCATATTCGATCTCGTTGTTTTCTTTCCTGTTTTTCATTTCTATTTCGTTTTGATTCTTATTTTCATCAGTATTGGTATTGATGTTCTCTATTTTTTTGTTAACACCATTTTCAATGAGATCTGTTTTATTCTCGCTTTTTTCTAATTCGTCCTTTTTTTCTTCTCCAGTGTTATACGAATTAATATTTTCTATTTCGATTTTGTCTTTGTCTTTTTTATCTTCGTTTTCGTTTTTGATGTTGTTATTTTTGTTTTCTTCGTTGTTTTTATCTTCTTTTGAAATATCACCATTGTTATTGCTTTTAATATGATTTTTTATCTCATCTTTTAACATTTTTATTAATTCGGATTTCAGCCCATTAAAAGTTTTTTGATCGAGAATATTTATTGTATAAAACTTACCTTTACAACATTGCTCCAATTCTTTTCTTAACAAAAAAATTGCTGCTTCATCCGCATTAGTAAAATAATGCTTAGAATCACCATAAAGTATACTAATCATGCCATCAAACTCCATAGTATTAGTATACCAAGTATGTTTTTCATATTGACATTTAATTTGAGATTTTATATTATTGAGTAAATCTTCTTTTATTTTTAGCTCATTTATTTTACTATTTTGCATGTCTTCCAAAATTTTCTTTAGCCGAACTCCATTATTTTCAAATTGCAAAAAATCAAAACTGTGAATTTGCTCCAAAGAGATATTATTCTCAAACAAAAACTTATATTTCAAGGCTTTACAAATAGAAAACGCTAACAAACCTAAATTACCATCTTTATTAATAACTATTTTTTCTTTGCCGATTTTGTCACATTGTATTGTTCCATTTACCCAGTCGACTTTTATTAAATTTGGCGTATTTTCAAGTTCATCAATTATGTTCTTTAAAAACACATCAAATTTATTTTCTAAACCTAGTGATTTTTTTGCGTTTCTCAAGACTGTATTTATATCAGCTTCCAACTTTTTCTTGTCGATGCTTTCTTCTGTTATTTTTTCTTCAATTTTGTCGTTCTTTTCATTTTCAATTTTGTTTTTTATTGAGGTTTTTTCCATAGGGTTTATTTCTGGATTTTTATTTTCCTCTTTTAACGGATTATCACTATGTTTATTTTTTTCTTCCATACTTTTCTCAGCGATTTGTTTCCAACAATTATTTTTTTTATCATACTCATAATTAAGTTTGTTATTTTTAACATATTCTCCTATCTTATCATTCAACAGTCTTTTAAACTTTGCTGTTAGGTTGTTATACATATCCGAATCTATTTCTTCGCGACTGATAGATCTGTAAAATTTACCTTTCCAATAGCTACAACGATATTCTTCTACACAAACCCCCGCAGCATCACTTACACCATATTCAGCTAATGCGCTCCAAGAACCCAGACTATCAATTACTTTTATACGCAACCTATTATCTTTCATAAACAAAATTTCTTTGCTTTTTCCATATTCTTCAATTTTTGCGTCCACAAATTTGCCAAAACCATCTATTAGCTCTTTTAGCTTCGCTTGATATTTTTCTCCGACAATTTTTTGAATTTCTCGCATATCATTCGGGAACAAACCTAAATCGAATCTATAAGATGGTAATTCGTTATCTTCGCAATAAGCTTTTACCACAAAACCGCAAAATCGCATAGTTTCCTCATAAAGATTACATATCTCACCTTTTTCATTATAGAATTCTACTTCCTTAAAGTCGTAAATTATTTTCTTGTTGTAAGTCAATTTTCCGTTAACCCAATCATATTCCACATTTTGGTCATTTTTTAAATCATCAATTACCTTTTTCATATATTCATTGAGCCCATTTTGAGCATTTTCTTCAATTTGTTTATAACTATCCACTTTTATACAAATTTGATCAACTTCTTTTCCTTTATCATCTTTTGTTTTTTCAGTTGTTGGCGAAATATAAATATCATGATCCTGTAATAAATTGCTTAATTTTCGACTGTATTTATTTTTTTGATTAGATGCCAGTTCTTTCATTTTCCTCATTGTCAAATTTTTAGAATAAAAAAACTTATGACTTGTATGATCATTAGCATCCAACTCAGCCAACGTAATCCAAAACTTTTTAAAAAATCCATCCGGATCAAAAAAATTTTTTATTGCTGCTGTTTCCTGCTCTTCATTACCATTGGCTTGCTTATAATCTTCTGAGTTTGTGATTATACCGTAAATAATATTATACAAATCTTCGGGTTCACCCGGATATTTAAAACGCATATCTAACCTAAGACAAAAGATAAAAATATCCAAATATTTATCAGATCTAAAATTACCATCCAGTAAATTATTAACAAGCGAGATTAGTCTGTTGTCGTTGGAATCAGCAGAAAAAGAATGCAACAGGTTAGTGTTTACCTCATTCCAAACTTTGTTTAATCTTTCTGTCGTCAAATCATCTTTTTTAATTGCCGATAAAAAATAACATGCTGCTATCGGAGATATATTTTTTTCTCCGTACTTGTTTTTTAATTCGTCAAATTTTGCATCAAAATTGTTGAAATCGATCTTATTTTGAGATACAAAACCATTAAGATCTATCCTAATCTTAATTTCATTTATTAATTTTAAAAGATTATTTTCATTAGTTTTGTTTAATACACATATTGATTTTTGGATAGCTTCATCGTATTTAATATATTCATTATTACTAATACAATAATCTGCCCATAAACATTCTAAGCAATTAGTTAATGTTAAACCTTCCAAACTGTCAAATGCAAATGCAGAATATTGGAAACTGAGAGACCATCCGTAGATCTTCATAATATTATATTTTTCACGATTTGCTAGCCTAACAGCCACATAATTATTAAAATCTTTTTTTAATTTTATGTCTTTCGGAAAAAATGGATCAGCGTTTATATCGAACTTAGTATAATTAATATTACTGTTTGTTCGATTTGTGGATTTATGTTGTACGATTTTTTGCAAGCCAAAAGATCTGACACTATTAAAGTCAAATTTATTTTTTTGATGAATAATTGGATTTACATTATTGGGTATTAAAATGAAATTCAATGGTTGCTGTAACTTTTTTGGATAGTATTCTGTAAATTTACCTTTTTCAATTATATTCTTGATTTCTCGCTTGGTTTTTTCACCTTTAAAATCGGATTCATTTTCTAAACTCAATTTACTATTTACTCCATTTACAAAAGCCGATGATGAAATTATATTTTCTTTAATTTCAGCTTCAGTGTAATTATTATCATCTTTCTCATTTGCAAACTCGCTCATAAATGTCCCTCCAAATTTTTCGATTTAAATAAACCAATAATATTACGACTATTATCCAACGTTTTAATTATAACATAAAAAAATACAATGTGCCAATTCTTTTTTGAAAAAAATTAATAAACCATAAAAAATACTTAAAAACTTATATCGCTTTAAATCTGACGAATTAAGTTAAATATCTGTATTAGAGAGTGTCGACAAAGACAAGAAAAAATGAAAGAAAGTAACAAAGCAATGGATAACAAACAAGAAGTGAAGTATTTAATCCAACGCTATTTAATCCACTTCCTACTATGAG
>CAMKTI010000045.1 GCA_946415665.1 uncultured Clostridia bacterium | reverse complement strand
AATCTGCGCGTAATAACTTGCTTTTTTCACACAAATCTCTTTCTGACAAGATAAAATTTTTTGCCCGTCAAAAATTATTTTTATCTTCTCCGACTTATTTTTAATATTAATCTTTATTTCATCATCACAAGAGATTATTAACGGGCGAGAATATAAACTATGCGCACAAATTGGCGTCAAAATAAAAACAGGCAAATCCGGTTTAACAATTGGTCCGCCAGCCGATAAATTATATGCTGTCGATCCGGTTGGAGTCGAAATAATTATTCCGTCCGCCCTATAACTTTCCAGAAAATTATTGTTTACAAACAAATCAAATTCGATTAAGCGCGCGTCAAAAGATTTTCCTATACAAATATCATTCAAAGCTAAATTATTTTGCGACTCTAGCATTAATCTTTTTTCAATAAAAAATTTTTTTGCCAATAAATTATCAATTGCATGAAAAACATTTTTTTTTTCACACCCGGTTAAATAACCCAAATTTCCAAAATTTATTCCTAAAATCGGCTTATTATATTTTGCATATTTTCTTGCCGTATTTAATAAAGTTCCATCGCCACCGACACTAAAAATATAATCAAAATTATTTTCAAGCAAATCATTTTTTTCTAAATCACCAAAAAAAAAGACCTCGCAGTCTCTCTCGCTCAAATATTTTATTATTTTATCTGCAAAATCTAATACCAAATCTTTTTTTAAATTCAGCTCTAAAACTATTTTTGCCAACTTTTATTCACCAAACAAATTTTATTTTTTATAAAATAATAACGCGACCGCAATTCCTAAAACTGCTCCGCTTATAACTTCAATTGGACTATGACCCAATAATTCTTTTAACTTCTCGTCAATTTTAATTCCTAATCCTTCTATATTTTCTACTATTATATTTATAACTTTAGCTTGTTTTCCTGCAGCACGTCTTACTCCACTCGCATCATACATTACTATCAAACCAAAAACAAAACAAATCGCAAACAATGCCGAATCGAATCCAGATTTTAATCCAACACATATCCCTAACGATGAAACAAAAGCACTGTGCGAACTTGGCATTCCACCTGAACTAAAAAATAATTTTAAGTCAAACTTTTTTTCTTGCCAAAAACAAATTAAAACTTTTAATAATTGCGCTACAAACCAAGATAAAATACAAACAAAAACTATAGATTTAAAAAACATAATCCTCACTACACCGAATATTAATTTTTACGTTCCAAAATAATTTTAACCAAGTATTTTAAAAAATCATATCCATCAAGTTTATCCAAACAAAAATAAATTTCACTTGTTAAATCATTCAATCTTTTTATCGATTCTTTTTCACCGATCATATTAAAATAATTCAGCTCATCAATTTTTTCCCGATCAAACATATCATCTTTAATCTGAAACGCTAGACCTATTTTTTCCCCTAGCTCACCAAAAAAATCTATTATCTCATTTTTTTCTTGTGATAAAATCGCTCCGACTTGTAAACTTGTTTTAATTAAAGCCCCTGTTTTATTTAAATTGATTTCATCTAAAATCTTGGCATTAATATTATCTCGCTTATTTAAATTTATATCTAAAAACTGTCCTTTTAGCATTCCATTTAATCCTGCAGCCTCAAAAATTTTCTTTGCCGCAAGCAAATTTTTATTATTTTTCATACAAGCATCAATCGCAATTTCACAAGCCAAATTTAAAAGTGCATCTCCAGTTAAAATCGCATTTGCTTCACCGAACTTTTTATGACACGTCAATTTATTTCTCCGATAATCATCATTGTCCATAGCAGGTAAATCATCATGAATCAACGAATAATTATGTATAAACTCAATTACACATGCAAAAACTAGAGCCTCTTCCAAATTTTTTTCACCGGTAGATAAAACCAACAACGGTCTTAATCTTTTACCTCCGCCACTCATACAATAAAATAATTGCTCGTAAAAAACAGATCTATCATCCAAAAAAAAAGCTATTTTCTCGTTTATAAGACTTATATAATAATCAAATTTTTTTATTTCTGTCATCACAAATTCTCCAAAAATATTTTTTTATAAAAACTAATCATGCCTAATCATATCAAAAATAATTACCAAACCGCCAACTAAAATCAAAAAATAATAACTTATAAATCGCCAAACAAATATTATTGGCAAAACAGTTTGTTTCGAAAAACAGCCCTTAAAAAAGATATAAAATACGCCCTCTGTTGCACCACTCGCTCCCGGAATCGGAACGAACGACGTTGTCATATAAATTAACGATGTCATAAAAATAATTTCATGAATCGCATAATTTATACCAAAACTCCTAAACACAAAACCTGATATCAAATAATAAAAAGTAAGTTCGATAATATTCAACAAAAAAATTAATATTAAGTCAAACTTTTTTTGATAAATTATCTTGCCGCTGGCATTAAATAAATCAATTTGGTCAGTCATTTTTTTCAAAATGGTTTCTTTGTCTTTTATACCAAAAATTTTTATTTTACTCAACAAATTAATTATACGACTCACAAGTTTTACCGCCCATTCTTTTTTTAAACAAATGACAATCACCGATAAAACAAAAATTATATTCAAAAAAAAACCTAAAAAAACCATGCCTGTTATTTGTCTATTCATAAAATTTTTGCACAAAAAAAAACCGACAACAGCATATATTATCATTGCTATCTGATATAAAAGCATTTTTATTATGACAAATAAACTTGCATCGCCAATTTTAATATCACTTTTTTTATTTAAATACATAACTTGCATAGGTTGTCCACCAATCGAAAGCGGTGTAATTGCACTGTAAAACAAACCGATTAAACATGCTTTTAAACACAAAAAAAAATTACATACTTTATACCTAGTTTTAACAAGACAAAATAAAACACACGTGTCAAATAAACAATAAAAAATAATTCCGACAAAAGCTAAAATCAAAAATTTAATATCCATATTTTCGGTTTGTACAATAAAATTATTTATCCCACCGGAAATTATCAACGAAGTCAAAATAAAAAACGATAACAAAACTGATAGCAATCCAAACCAATTCTCTTTTAAAAATTTTGACACTTTATTCACCACTCTTACGTATTTTTAATAAATCAAATTAAGCATCTAATAAAATTTTAACCATATTCGTGATGCTATTTTTCGCAAAAAAAACCCAGTCCAATTATAAATAATCCTGATACTAAAAAAACGTCAGCAAAATTAAATATTGGAAAGTCAGTTGGTATTATATCAATAAAATCTATTACATAGCCTTTAAAAATTCTATCCAAAAAATTTCCAAGTGTACCAGCAAAAACAAAAACAAGCGCCGTTTTATTAATTTGATTTTGTTTTAAAGCAAAAAAATAATATCCGATTAAAAATAACGCAACAACCGTTATGGCAATAAAAAAAAATCTTTGGTTTTTTAAAATTCCAAATGCTGCTCCGGTATTTTCAATGTATCTGAAACCAAGAACATTTTTTATTATATTAATCCCTATTCTATTTTTCAAATATTTTTCTACAAGCATTTTGCTTATAAAATCAATCGATACCAAAAAAAAAGCTAAACAAAAATAAAAAATATACACATGTATCACCTCTAAAATTAAAATAAGCTTCAGATTTATTTTTTACCACATTAAATATTTACTCACTTGGTAATTTATTTTTTTTTATTTTTTGAACCATAAACTTTTTCTTTTGCGCCTGTAACATAATTTTTTTTATTTATTTGGTTTTGTACCATATTTTTTCTCATGATTTCTAAATTTTTTAGCGTTTCTAAAATAAAATTCAACTGAGTCATGTCCATTATTCGCAACAAATTATTTATTACATTCAAGAGATTTTGTCTTGCGGTGTTTTCTTTTTGTTCGTTTAAGGTCAAAATTTTTTTTGAAAAAAAATCGCCTATGTTTAAATCAAATACGCTACAAACTTGCAAAAGGAACGGCACTGAAGTCCCTCTTTCTCCTCGTTCAATTAATCTGATAAAACTTTCGGAGACATTTAAAATCAAAGCTAATTCTTCTACTCGCATATTTTTTTTTACGCGCTCAGATTTTATTTTTTGCCCAATACTTTTTTTTAGATTTTTTAATTCGTTTTCATCCATTTAAATTCATTCACCTTTTTTTATTTCATTATATCATTTATAATATCTATTAAAAAAATTTCGGAGTGATTTTTATATAATGAGAAAAATATTAGTTGCTGATGACGAAAAAAGCATCACGGATATAATTGCATATAATTTAAGCAAAGAAAATTATAAAGCGATTTGTGCTTATAATGGCGAAGAAGCTTGGGAATTATTTAAAACTTATACTTTTGATATTGATTTGGTTATTTTGGACGTAATGATGTCAGGACTAAACGGTTTTGAAGTATGTAAAAAAATAAGGACCATATCAAAAGTCCCTGTGATTTTTTTGACAGCACGTGCAGAAGAAGAGGATAAAGTAAATGGTTTAGAAATTGGTGGTGATGATTACGTTACAAAACCATTTGGAATAAGGGAATTAATGGCAAGAATTAGATTACGTTTAAAAGAAGCAAAAAGACGTAAACCATATCAACAAAATGTCGCTGTTTGTGGACGAGTAAAAATAAATTTTACTAGATATGAAATTTTTATAGACAACGAACCTGTTCATTTGACACCAAAAGAATTTGACTTGATAAAATTTTTGATTATAAACAGAGGCAAAGTTTTTTCACGCGATGATCTTTTGAAAACAGTTTGGGAATATGAATATTCAGGAGATGCTAGAACAGTTGACGTCACAGTTAGAAGATTGAGAGCAAAAATCGAAAAAAATCCTGAGGAGCCAGAAATTGTTTTAACAAAACGCGGAATTGGATATTACGTTGAAGATGCGCAACAAAAACGTAGAAGAACTCGTATAAAAACAAATATTTCGTCCGACAAAAAAGAAAATCAAAATGCAAACAATGATTTATCAAATGAAAAAAAAGAAGGCGTAAATGATTAAAAAAAAAATAGCCAGAAGTATAAAAACAAAACTTATATTTTTATATTTGACGCTGGTTTTTATTGTGATGATTATCGTTGGAACTTATATTTTGACTTCAATAAAGAAATTTGAACTCGAGAAAATTAATCGTGAGATGATAAATTATGCAGATTATATTGACGAACAAATTATAAATAGTTTTGGTGACGCAAAAGATTTTCAGTCCGGAATTACAAATATTTTTTATGGTTCAAAAAATAATATGCAGTGCAATATTTTAAATTTAAATGGCTCGACAATTGCATCGAGCGTTTTGCCGTATGAAAATTATAATAATAAAGCAGTTATAAAAGCTTTAACAGGACGTGAAAATTTTTCTTATTGCCATGAAGTTTTGAGCGGTAAAAAAATAAAAATTTGGTATGACTATGCACGGCCATCAAAATTTTGTGATGATTATTTAATTTTTATTCGAGTGGATTCGAAAGAATTTTTGGATATTGTTTTTAATATGACTTTGGTTTTAATTTTTTCGTTGATATTGGCTTTAATTTTTGGTGGAGCAATCGGTTTTTTATTTGCTGGAAGTTTAACAAAGCCAATTAGAATTTTGTCTGATAAAGCAAAAGAAATGGCAAACGGAAATTTAAATCATGAGATTATAATAAATAGTGATGATGAAATTGGTGAATTAACTTTAAGTTTTAATGAGATGGCAAAAAAATTAAGCAATATGATAAATAAAATCGCGCTGGAAAATAATAAACTGGAAATTATTTTGCAGAATATGAATGACGGCGTGATTTTTTTTGATGCCAACGGAAATGTTTTGCATTATAATTACGCGTCTGAAAATTTGTTAGGCTTGGATTTTTATAAAATAAAAAAAAATGATTTTGATAATGTGATGCAAAAAATAGGATTAGAAAATAATAATTTTGTTGATTGTAAGAAAAAAAATTTTTTGTTCACGGATGATATTTTAAAAATAAATGATAAATATTTGGCGTTAAATTTTATCCCGTATGAAGAAATAAAAAATAAAGAGTTGAAAGGAGTTTTACTTGTGATTCAAGATGTTAGCAAACATAAAAAGTTAGATGATATGAGACAAGAATTTGTAGCAAATGTTTCTCATGAAATCAGAACGCCTTTGACGACAATAAAAGCTTATAGCGAAACACTTTTATCTGGAGAAATTAATAATAAAGAGCTGGAAAATAATTTTTTGAACATAATCAATCAAGAAACAGATAGAATTTATATTTTGGCAAAAGATTTGCTCGAGCTGTCAAAATTTGATAATAACCAAGCGCAATTTGATTTTAGAAAAATAAATTTGTGTGAAGTGATAAATAAAAGCATTGAGCAAAATAATATCGAAGCAAAAAAAAAAGAACAGGAAATAAAATTTGAGCAAGCAAAAGATTTTTATTATGTAAACGGAGATTTTAATAGATTAAATCAAGTTTTTTGTAATTTAATTTCGAACGCGATTAAGTATAGTGATGAAAAAAAAAAGATTGAGATTTATATAAAAGAGACGGAAAGATATATAAGAGTTTTTGTAAAAGATAATGGATACGGTATTCCGAAAGAAGATTTAAATAATATATTTGAAAGATTTTATCGTGTTGATAAAGCTAGATCGAGAGCAATGGGAGGAACCGGTTTAGGTTTGTCGATTGTAAAAAAAATAATTGAAGCACATGATGCAAATATAAATGTTATTAGTGAATTAAATGTTGGAACGACTATGATTTTGAAGTTTAAAAAATTTGTTGAGCAAGAAAATAATTCTGGGAGAAAGAAAATTGAGTAAGATAAAAAATTTTTTGTTGGTGTTATTAATAATTATTGCTGGTGTTCAAGTTTATATATTATGGTTTGAAAAAATTTCGGACCATAATTTTTTTTATAAAATTAAATCTGATGATAATAAAATTGATTTTAATGGACTGGCTGATAATTTTAAAATGATTTTACGGGAGAAAAATAATTTTTGTTTGATTTATAAACCAAGTTATACACAAAAAAAATTTTGTAATTTAATAATTAAAAGCTTAAATCAAGATGATTTTTGTTTTAAAAAAAAAGTTGAAGAGAATTTTTTTGATCGTGAGATTTATAAAGCGTTTTGTATTTATGATTATAATTTTTTAATTGAGGCTAATAATTTTTTTTATGATTTAAAAAATGATACGCTAGCAAATTTTAAATTAAAAGCGTTTGATAAAATATTTTTATATGATGATGGGAAGATTATTTTTTTTAACTCGAAAAATAAAATTGTATGTGAATATGATTTGAAAGAAAAGATAAATTATAAAGATTGGTTTGATGAGATAAATGCGCAAGAACAAAAATATTGGATTTATGATGACGCGAAAAAAAAATTTTTATGTGTCGGCAAAAAAAATATTTTGGGAATAATAAATCCGTATAAAATAAATGATGAGTTGTTGATGGATAATATTGCAAAAAATATAAATGTGTTGTTTAGTTTTGGTTCGGTTAAAAAAATAGAAAACGTAAATAATATTTTTGAGTTTTTTAATGGCGCACAAGAAATTATTAAATATTTTCCTGAGCATGTTTTGGAATATAAAAATTATAAGAAAGAAATAAATGATAAAAATGAATCGAGTTTTGATTTGGAATTAAGTTATTTAAAAGCTGTTGATTTTATAACGCGGGATTTATGCGTGAAAAATAATTTTATTTTAAATGGCTATAAAAAAAATGAAGATGGATATGAGTTTTATTTTGATTATTTTATTAATAATTTAGAGATTGAGTTGGAAAAAGATTTTGCTTTAAAAAGTGGAATTAAAAATTTTATTTATGTTGCAGTTAAAAATAATATTGTGGTTGAGTATAAAAAAATTGTGTTTAATTTTGTAAATGAAGATGATTTTACGGATGAGACGTTTGAAAAATATTTTTTTAAAAGTGATGGTTTGTTTATGAATTGACAAATTTTATTAGTTTTGGCAGATTAATTTTTTATTAATTCTTTTTTTTAGGAAATAATATTTTTGCAAGTAGAAAAAATTATTTATTGACGTGAAATGATTTTGAGATAAAAAATTTTTTTTGGCTTGCGTGATTTATATATAAGATTTTTTTTGGAGGGAAAAATAATTATGAATTCAAAACCGTTAGATTGGACTGCGTTGACACTTTTAATTATCGGTGCAATAAATTGGGGATTAATAGGATTTTTTGAATTTGATTTAATCGCTTCGATATTTGGCGGAATGCATTCATGGATAAGTAGAATTTTATATGCAATAGTTGGCGTGGCCGGAATTTATGCTTTAGGATTATTTAACAAAGTTGAAATTGACGATGAATTACGTGATACAAGTACGGCAAAATAAAAAAATTTTGGTTTATAAATATAAAAAACCGTTGGGGGAAAAAATAATACCAGCGGTTTTTGTTTTTTATTGGCTGATTAAAAAAATTTTGATGGGATGATTTTTTATAAGCAAGAAATTTGTTTATGGCAATGATCTCAAAAAAAAAATTTTAAAACTATGAGTAACTATGGATAAATCAAAGATAATGGCTTTTTTTGCTTTGATTTATGGCTAAGAATATAAATAAATAATTTATGGATATGATATGATTGTGTGGTTTGTATATAAGTGTTGTTTTTATAGGAGGATAAAAAAGATGAAAAGGCACAAAAGCACCAAACAAGTTGTTTTTGTAGCATCGATTTCGCTATTCGTAATAGCAACAATTATTATCGCAACTTTTGTTATAATACATCGTGAAAATGTAGCAGATTTGCCGTTGACTAGTTATTGGACCTCAGATTCTTCGCCAGCAAAAAAACTCAGGGATTATGTATCTCAAGTAACTAATCCCAATAACACGAATAATTTTATTCCCGTAAAAGATCGTATAGCTGTATTTGATGTAGACGGCACATTAACGTGCGAAACTTTTTACACGTATTACGATACGATGATGTTTATCGAATTTTGCCTTAACGATCATCCGGATCGTGTTTCCGATGAATTGAAAAATATAGCGATGTCTATAAAACCAGGATATAAAGCGGACGAAGCACTTGCAAGAAACTTCGCTAAAGCTTATTCTGGGATGACAGTCGAAGAATTTTATAATTACGCCGTCGAATTTGGCAAGAAAAAAACCGCAAGTTTTGAAAATATGCGTTATATTGATGGTTTTTATTTGCCAATGGTAGAGCTTGTTAAATATCTTTATGAAAATGATTTTACAATTTATGCGATCAGCGGTACTGAACGGACAACTACAAGAGCAATAATTGCGAACTCCCCAATCAAAAATTATGTTACACCGAATCATATTATAGGAACTGATTTCGAGGTAAAACAGAAAGGATATGAAAATATATCGTCGAATATGGATTTTAAGTATGAGAACGGAGATGAACTTGTGTTAACGGGAGGTTTTATTCAAAAAAATCTCAACGGCAATAAATCAATATATATTGAGAGAGAAATTGGACAGAGACCAGTTTTAGCTTTCGGTAATAGTGGAAGCGATACGAGTATGATGTATTATACAATCGATAGCAGAAATCCTCATACAGCACAAGCATATATGATTGTAGCAGATGATAATATCAGGGAATGGGGAACACAGAATTGGGAAGAAAAGTCATTGGAATACTCTTCCAAAGGATTTATACCAATTTCTATGAAAAATGATTTTGCGGAAATATATAATAAAGATATAAAAAAAGCCGTAAAGCAGTATCAGCAACCGAAAATAAAATCTGAAGATAAAATCGATGATGCTGCATAAAAACTAAAGTTGCTGGTAGAAATTTATCTAAAAATTTAAAAATGACAAATTAGGCTTTTAAAAGTTTTAGATTTTAGAAAAAACCAATTTTGTAAGGGGCATATCCCCAAAAAGGAGGCAAAAAAATGAAAAAATTATTTTCGTTAGGATTAGCACTTGTGGTGGCAATATTTGTATTTACAGGTTGCATAAAATTTGGCAACAGTGGCGCGAGCAAATTTGATCCTGAACAACTAAAAACTATGAAAGATGTCTTTGCGTACGGTGATTCCGAAAATTCCAGCGAGGGATATACCGAGAAAAATTATGTTTTTGTGTTTAGTGTAGATGGAATATATTATCGCGCGGTTACAGAACTTCCGGAAGATATTTCGGCTGAAATTTGGAAAATAGACTTTTCTGATGAAAAAAAGGATCAAAAGGTAAAAGATTTAGTTTCGCCACTGGAAGCTAAAATAGAAAATCTAAGCGAGCAGATCCCAAGTCAAGATAAACTAAATAAACTTGTTGGAAAAGTTGGACAAGAATTATTTAATGATGGATGGACTTATTGGTCGTATAATTTGGCAGAGATGGAAGCCGGAATGAATCATGGGGCATTCGCTTACATAGTAAAGTTTGAATATAAAGGCAAACAAATGCAAAATACCGATGACTTTGATTTTTACGATAAATTTAAAGACTTACGAGTTAGTTCTGTAAAATTTGAAGGTTTAGGCGATGCTACAAATTTGGAATAAATAAACTGTTTTATGCCAAAAGTTTTGAAAAAATAGGATTTCGTCAGAATTTTCAGTTGCTATGAGTTTTTGATAATTACACTTTATTCACTTCGAAAAAAAAGTATATTAACAGGCAATGTTTTGGCATTACGTAATAAAGTTTACGTGAATAAGCACTGTGAAATAAAAAAATTTTGGTTTATAAATATAAAAAACGTCGTGAAAAAGATAATGTCGGCGTTTTTTTGTTTTTTGATTAGATAGGTAAAAAAAATTTTGATGTGTGTTTGTCGTTTGGAAATTAATTTTTTAGGTTAGATTAAAAATATTTGAAAAAGAAAATTTTATCGTGTTATAATCGACATATGTTCAACAAGAAAAAATTTATTAGTGGGGTTTTGATTTTATGAGTAATGGTAATATTAATGACAAAACAATCAATGTTAATGAGCTTTTGCAAAAAGAATTAGATTTAAACCCTAAGTATAGTCAAAAATTTTTAGATTCGAAAAAAAACGTAGCCAATAATCGTAAAGAAGAATATAATGACGAATTTGAAGATGAGAATAAAAAGTCAGTTGATTTTGGGTTTATTGGTGCCGTTGGAGGAACTATAAAACAATTTTTAGAAATTATATGTAATCGAAATCATCTCACAGGACGATGGATTCATAGTGAAGTAAAAGCTTTAAATGAAAATAAAGATAAAATAAAAAATATAGTTGATTGTGTTATGGCTTTAGATGAAACAACAATTGAAAATTTGATACCGAAGCAAATGAATATAAGTCTTGATCAATTGTCAGAGCGTAAAACTTATATGATTCTTTGTTTAATTGAATTTGGAATTAATCCGTTTGAAATAAAAATATATCTTGAATCAGATTCTAATAATGATTTCAATTGGAATAATTTCCTTCAAGTTATTGAAGAACAAGGGGAAAAATGGCTTTCTGTATGTTCCAAGAATCATCTGGATAGTGTAGATATTTCCAGTTCAATCTATATAGTCGAGCTTATAAATGTATTTAAAAGTTTGTTAAATCCGGGTAATAATTTACCTTCGGTTAATATTGAAACTGTAATTAATATTTTTAGGGTTGAGCCATCTGATATTTATAAAGCTAAGCCATTATGTGGTTTTTTGTGTTTTATTTGGTTTTATCTGAACAAAGATACTCAAAGCAAAGATATTCAAGATATTCAAATTAAAGGCAACAAACAAACAATGAAAGAATTTTTATTAGGTATTCCTAAGGGTTTTATATTTAAAAATTTTTTTGATCAAGACGATCAAAATAAATTATCACAAGATAACAGCAACACAGAAGTTCGTTTGCGTGATCTGATGTTTAGATCTTTTTACCTTACAGATTTCCAAAGTAATTTTTATGATTTAATGGAAAAATTAGATCAGGTTACGATTGGTGTTTTTTGTTTGATTTTAATGCGTAATATTTCCTTTACCGATGAGCAAATGAATTTTATCGCTAAAAAAATTAATAACGTTTCAGTCATGGTAACATTAAGACAAATAAATCAAAGTTTAGATTATAAAAAATATAATGCAGACACGTGGGAGTGTAACGGAAGAAATAATAAGAGACGTGTAAAATTTGGTCCGATAACACACGCTTTGGATTATGTATTTCTAAAAATATTTCGAGGGATCGGATATTTATTTGCTATATTGTGGGCACTAGTACATTATATTCCGTATGCACTTGCCGCTGCTGGAATGGGATTCGTTTTCGCTTATATAAATGCAAATGCGACATATGTAGGGTTTTTATGTTTACCTGTTCCTTTTTGGAGTGCATTCGCAATATGCGGTGGATTATTTTTGTTCATATTCACTGTAATTTATATAATTCGGCATTTTTTCGAAACACAATTATTCTCTTGGCGAGCAAGATCATGTAGCTTTAGAGATTGGTGGAGCGAATTTCCTGATAACATACAAGATGTTTATAACGATAGAAAAATTGTTGAATGGTTAGAACTTTATAATTTAAAGCATCCGACAAATAATATTGGATTGCTACGACAACCAATAATTTCAGTTCCTGTTGAGCCCGGAAATACTGGAGTTAATATTGAGCGCCAAAGAGAAAATGGTGGACAAGATTTAATAAATTTAAAAAATGGCAATAATAAAGGCAAATGATAGATTGTTGCAAACAAGTGTTTTTGCTTGTATTCGCAAGTTGATATTATTTAGACAGTGTCTACACGAGAAAAAACAAAAAACAAATCAAAACAACACAAAGA
>CAMKTI010000044.1 GCA_946415665.1 uncultured Clostridia bacterium | reverse complement strand
GACTAATTTTGCATCGAGATTTTTGAGCAAGTTAATAGCTTCTTTACAATCGGCACGCGTTCCCTCTGTAACGATAAATTTTACAGGTAGACCGTGTTCGTTGGCAACTAAGTGCATTTTCGAATTGAGCCCCATTTTGTCTTTAATATAGCTTGATTTCCGACGCGAGCCCCAGCTACATGCTGATGTGCACTCGAGTCTATCATTAGCCATTCAAAGTTTTTATCACCTTTCAGTATCTCAAATAATTTTTTCCACATACCTTTTTGTTGCCATCGAATAAATCTTTGATGAAGTGTACCCCACTTGCCATAATCTGGCGGCAAATCCCTCCATGGAGATCCTGTTTTTAGTATCCAAACAACTGTATTGATAAATTTTCGATTGTCTTTGGCTATACCTCCACGTTGCCTGAGCTGACCTGTCATGTGCGGTTCTATTAGTTTCCACTCTGCATTTCTGCATTACTTATATCAAATCTGCGATACGTTTTTTTTTTTCATATTTATTTTGCTCCTATTTTTTATTTTTCTCCATTATACTTTATCTTATAGTTTATTTCTTTTTTTTATCTTTTTTGTGTAGACAGTATCCAGAAATTACTGTACCGATTGGAATATTTTGCGCAATAAAATTATGTCGGCCTTGTTTAAATTCTCATGATAACAAAATTAAATCGCCTTATGAAAATGGTAGTGGTTTTTTGCTTGGCGAAACACATGAACTTGAAACCGAGCTAGATCAATCTCAATCTAAAGTAAATAAAAGCGAAAAACCAAAAGAAAAACCAGTTAAAATTGTTACAAAAATTGATTAATAATTAATGGTGATTTTATAAATTTAAAACGGTTTGTATAAGTTCGTTTAAAATTGGAATTGCAAAAGATAAAATTAAAATTTTGCCTCCGAGAGAAATCTTAGAGGCAATTGTTTTTTCTCCGGCATCTTGACAAATTTGTGAAGCAAATTCGCAAATGTAAGCGATGCCGATTGTTTTGAATAAAATTAAAATATAATTGCTTTGGATTTTAATATTTTCGCCAAGATTATTTAACATAAGCAAAATTTTATTTATCTCTGGCAAAATTAAATAAAAAATAAAAATCCCTGCCAAAATATTTAAAGTCATGGCAAAAGATTTATTTTCTTGGCGCAATAAAATTAAAATCACACTTACAAAAATTCCAAAAGCGGCAATTTTGATCGCCATAAAATTTTTTCACCTGATTTTTTTAAATCATAAATCAAATAAATCACGCACAGTCGAAAATAAATTATTTATATGCGTAATCACAGAAAATAAAACTACGACCAAGCCAGCCAAAGTTGTCAGCATCGCTTGTTCTTCTCGCCCTGCACGAACTAAAACTTGATTCAAAACAGCGACTAAAATTCCAACGGCAGCAATTTGAAAAATAATATTTACATCCAAATAAAATTTCCCCCAAATAAATTTTTAAATAAAAATAATCACTATCAACAAACCAAATAAAATTCCAAGATTAAAATATAATTTTTTTCGCGATACATAATTTTCGTCCAAAAATATAATTTTTTTTTCGAGCGCTAAAATAATTTTTTTTAAATAACTAATTTGTAAATCTTGGTCGAGATTTGTGATTACATGTGAAAAAGATTTTAGATGCAAAATATCGTCCTGCTCGATATAAATTTTTTCGGCTAATAAATTTACTTGCTCAAGCCAAATATTTTGCGCCGAATTTAATTTTTGATTTAGCGATTTATATATATTAAAAAAAAATTTTTTTATAAATTGGTCTGTTTCGAGCTCACTTATATTTTTTGCTGCATGTTCAAGCGGTGTAATAAATTTTATTTCGGATTCTAAAATTTCGAGTGCATTCACGATTTTTTTTAGGTTATTTATTTTAAATTTAATTTTTGTCACGCGATACATTCCAAACAAACTTGACGACAAAAAAATAAAAATTGAACCGAGAATTTTTAAAATCATGTCAAAATATCTTTTCGAGATTTTTATTATAAATATCCTGAATTTTATTATCTGGATTTAGAAAAAAATATTTGTCGATTAATTTTTGCGCAATCAAATTTTTGGTCAGATCGCGATTTTTAATATCGTCAAGATTTTTGGCGTGCAGACTAAAAATTATTTTCACACCCGAATTTATAATATTAATAATAGAATTTATTTCAGCCGGCTCACTAATTTCGTCCAGGATAATAATTTCAGGCGACATAGTTTTTAAAAGCATATCCATTCCTAAATTTTTTGGACATTTATCTAAAATATCTGTTTGTGGACCCAAATCATTTTGCGGAACTCCGAGATAACATGCCCCAATTTCTGAACGTTCATCTACAACCGAAATTTTATAATCGCGACTTAAAATTCTTGTCAAATCACGCAAAAAAGTTGTTTTTCCTGAACCGGGCGGTCCAATTATGATTATATTTTCCGGCGGATTTGAAATATATTTTATAAAATCTTTGGCACAATCTTTTATCTCATGAGCAATACGAAAATTTATCGAGCTGATATTTCTAATCGTTTTTATTTTATTATCTTGCATAATTATTTCGCCGGCTAAACCAACGCGATGACCATTTTGAATAGTTATAAAGCCATTTTGAATTTGATTTTGAAACGCATAAGGCGAATAATTTGTAAGCAACTCAAGTGTTTGGTCGATATTTTTTTTTGTTATTTTTATGCCCGAAAAAATATTTTTGGTTAAAGAATTAGACGCGAAAGTAAAATTTTGATTTTTATTTTTGATTATGATCGGATTATTTACACGTATTCGAATTTCTTGGATATCGAAAAAAAAATCGTCCGAAACAAATTTTTGAAATAAAGATTTTATTTCGCATGGCAAATAAAGTTCCAGATTCTCACGCATTTATTTCACCCGGTTTATTTTTATGTTTTTTATTTGGCAATTATGACAAGCATTTTATTTTGACCGTGTTCACGAAAATATATTTTGATTAAAAATATTTTTTGCACTTAGATACTCAAAAAAATTTGTAAGATAAAAAAATAAATCCAATATCAAATTAGATAGTGTTCACATAAAATAAAAATAAATTGACCGAAAAGAAATGTATAAAATTATTTATATAATAGAAAATGGTTGTAAAATAGGTGGTATTACCAAAAAAATATGGAAATTGGCACACAGTTTATATGAAATTTAGTAGATGCTCGAATAACGGTACAATCGCCAAAAGCTATCGTTTTTTTTTAACCATAATTTTAGAAACTATGAAAAAACAAAAACTGCTTAATGAAGAGGATTATATTTTCTTTATTGGCAACACCAGCATAAAAGTTAGGCCAGATGCAAACAAGAATAAAGATAATCAACAACAAAGCATTAAACGTTTAAAAAATAATTGATAACGATAACTAAATTGCATTTATTTTTTGCACCTTCATTCATGTCGAGCGTTTTTTCATTTGTCTTCTGGCAACTTTCAAGTTGTCCCTGAAGAAAAAAAGTCGATTGAGTCTATATATTCCAAAAATAATAATTATCTCTTGATGGACAGAGCTTACGAAGATGATAAAACTTTAGCTCTAGTTAAGGATCTCTGGTTTAAGACAGTTGTTCGACCTAAAAAAAATTGTAAGTTACCTTTGAACTACAATAGACACCTTTATAAACAACGCAACAATATCGAGCGATATTTCCTGAGATTGAAACGTTTTAGAAAAGTTTTTACTCGCTACGATAAGCTTGATTCTACTTCTATTTCTACCATTTCTCCCGTTTTTATTTTTGATTTGCTTTTTATGTGAACGTTGCCTAGATCTCATATAAATTGTGTGCTAGTTTCCATATTTTTTTGGTAGTACCCTCCATTTGCAACCATTCTCTACTATGTAAAGATTGCATACACAAATTTATAGTTTGATATTTTCGGGTGTAAAAAATATTAAACAACGTGCAAGAGAATTATGTGATCGTTTTCAAGACCTAAACAGAGACGAAAAAATTTTAAGTAGCATCGAAAAGTTTAATTCGGAAACAGAAATTGATATTACAAAAAAAAGTTTGGTTCTTAATAAAAGAAAAAATTGTCTTGTAGTCAATGCCGCTAAATCTGAATCATGAAAGCCAGCAACTTGAACAGCAACTAGAACTGGAGCGATTGGTTATGTAAATCCCGAAATTCAAAAAATAAAAGAACCACAGCCAAAACGAGGAAAAAGTTTGTTTGTAATACCAGAGGTAAATGAAGATCAAGGCAATGAACGTGATTTATTTTAGTAGTTTTTGGGAAAAATATGTTTAAATGTCATAGTTTTTTTTGGGGATTTAAAAAAATTTAGTTTATAATTTTAGTGTCACGTTTTGTGGTGGCACTTTTATTTTACTTATTTAACGGGAGGAAAATTTTTATGAGTGACGGAAAAAAAAATCTTGATAATAATGAGGTGGATTACAAAAAAAAAATAACTGCGCGACACAAAAGAAATAAAATATTTGGCATTATTTTGCTTGTGTGTCTTTCGAGCGTAATTATTGGGATGACGTTGGGAATTGGATTTGGTTTTGCAAGTAGATTATTTGATAGATTTATGCAAGGCACAACAAAAAATAACTTTGTTTTTGATGAAAGCCAAATCAAAGATGAATTGGAGCAAAATTCTGCGCCAAATAATATTTTTTCGAGTGAGTCTGAAAATTTGCAAGATATAATCGAAAATGTTTCGAAATCAGTTGTTGCGATAAATACGATTACGGAATCGATAAATGATGATATTTTTTCGCGATTTATTTTTGGTGACGGAGCACCGTATCAACAGAAAGGCTCTGGTTCAGGTATAATTTTTTATAAAGACGACGAAAAAATTTATGTTTCAACAAATAGTCATGTGATAAACGGCGCGAATTCAGTTGAAATTGTTATTGATTCGAAGCCGATTAAAGCAAAATTTTTAGGAAAAAATATTTTGGCTGATTTAGCCGTGATTTATCTAGAAAAGAAAGATTTAGAAGAAAATGGTTTAAATATAGAAAATATAAATACAGCCAAATTTGGTGATTCGGACAATATTCGTATTGGTGAGAAAATTATTGCGATAGGAAATGCGATGGGCGAAGGAAATTCTGCTACGGAAGGAATTGTAAGCGTAAAAAATAAAGAAATTACGGTCGACGGCAGAACATTAAATATGATCCAAGTCGATGCTCCTATTAATCCTGGAAATAGCGGAGGAGCTTTAATTAACACAAAAGGTGAAGTCATTGGAATTACGACGGCAAAGTATACAAGATTCACTGAGGGAATGTCATATTGTATTCCATCTAATACGGCAAAATCTGTAATAGAAAATATTATGCAAGAGCCGAATAAGCCTTATTTAGGCATCAGAGGTATTAATATAACGGATGAGCTTGCGAATAATTATGGGTTGCCAAGGATCGGTGTAATAATTGCTTATGTAGAAAAAAATTCTGTTGCGCAAAAATATGGTTTGCAAATCAATGATGTGATAACTATGCTCGATGGCCAAAGCGTCAATAGTATCCAAGAGCTTTCGAACTATCTTAGCAAGCATAAAATCGGCGATGAAATAAAATTGCATGTCATGCGGCGTGTATCAGGTTTTTATCGTGGAATTGATTTAAATATTAAACTCGAAGAGCATAAAAATATTGGCTTTTAATTTAAATAAAAAAATCGTCACGGAAAATCCGTGGCGTTTTTTTATATACAATAAATTATTTTTCGTCTAATTTAAACGATAAGGATAGTCTCCATTCTCATCATGAATATAATCTAATTTTATTTCTTTTATTTGTCCGGGGTATAAAAATTTTTTCTGGTATTCTTTGTCAAATTCGTCAAGGTTTCTAACTTCACACTTATCCATTGACCAATGGATATCTTTTGATAGAGTACAATTGCAAGCGTATAGTGTCTTCCGTGCTCCAATATCCTTATCTAAAGCAAAAACTATTACAGAGCAAATCAGTGCTGAGGGAAATAGGAGTGCACTAGGAAGTACACCTGCCCACATTACGATTGATAATATTGAGGGTAAATGAATAAACAAATTGGTAACGAAAAGACATAAAGTTAAAAAGGGCATAACATGACAAAAAACACAACCTATAAATGCTATAATTCGATATCCAACATGAATTTCCTGCTCATTCGTTGCAAAAAAACTGCCAATATATTCCCTACTCATTACAACTTTGCCAAGAAAAATCACAGAACATATCTTTTTGAATGAATAAAAGTACATTCTCGGAATGAATCTTATAAAATAAAATATCTTTTTATACCACACCAAATCAAAATGGCACTTATCTGAATATATTTTTGGATAAAAATAAAACTCACAAGAAAACGTTCTATGCTCGCAATCATCAACATTTTCCATAGCAAACCACCTCCACAAACGAAATCAAATTTTAAGATTCGTTTTTATGTTATAGCAAACAACATTAATAATTGCCTATTACAAAAGTCCTAAATGTGGTATTATATACAAAGATCAGAGGAGGGCTATGAGTATGAATACAAGGAGCTTTATACATAATCCAAAAGAACTGCTAGGCGAAGGCAAGAGTATAGTAAATCAATCTGGCGATACAAAATATATTTTTTGTGTGGCTATGGTTAACTTTATGTTACAACGTACTGTCACAGCAACAGAGTTAAGCAACCTGTTTGGAATTCCACAACGGTACACTTTCCGAATGGGCCAGAAAGGTTGTTGGTATTTCTTTGCATAGCAAAACGACCTGCAAAAATTTTTTTCGTTCAATATCACGCTTATATTTTAACACTAAAAATAATAAAGTCAAAATTTTTTTTAAATGAATAAAAAAAAATCCAAAATCATATCCACATTTTTTTTATGATAATCAAAATCACTTATAAAAAGTTCACCGTTTTTGCGAAATACTGGCGGAGAATCAAAACTTAAATGCAAATCCGAATAATTATTTTTTGTACATAATCAATTAAATCAAAAAAAGACTCAAGATTATCACCTCAAGTCCGTTTTATTAAATTTGTTTTTTATCGCAAGAAACAATTTATATGTTTCGTCAATATTAATTTTTGAAAACCAAAAACAAATCGTATTCCATAATTTCGTTTTATATGCGGCTTATGTATAATATTTTTGGAGGTTAAAAAAAATTAGGTGATTAAATTTTGAAGCTGATAATAAATTTTCTTGTTAATTTATTTATAAAGTTAATCTTTCGTATAAAAGTTTGGGGCTCAGAAAACATTTTGAGCGGTCCTTTAATTTTATGTATAAATCACAGCAGTAATTTTGATCCTTTGGTTTTACGAACAGAAATTAAGCGGGAAATAAATTTTCTTGCAAAAAAAGAGTTATTTAATAATAAAATTTTAGGTTTTTTATTGAAAAAATTTGGTGTGATTCCTGTCGACAGAAATAAAAATGATTTAACGGCTTATAAGCAAGTAATAAAAAATTTAAGAAATGGAAAGCTAATTGGCATTTTTATCGAGGGAACAAGAAAACAAAATCATGATCTTGCACAAGCAAAAAATGGCGCCGCAATGTTTGCGATAAAAACAAGTTCTCCAATTATTCCTGTTGCAATAAAATCGAATTTCAAATTATTTTCTGTAGTAGAAATAAATATTGGTAAACCAATTTATTTTGATTTGGACAAAAAAAAAATTGACCACGAAATTTTAAACAATGCTACTTTAGAAATTACAAATCAAATTAAATTGTTGCTTGAAGATTAATTTTTTTTTAATAAATATTTTTTGTAATGCGGTTATAAAAAAATAAATTTTGGATATAAAAATTATGCGTATAGAAAAAAATGGTTTTTCTTTAACTGAGATGATAATTTATTTAGCTTTGAGTGTTATTTTATTTCACATATCTTTATTTTCCATGGATTTAATTGAGCGACAAAAAATTATTTATTGCGTGAGAGAAATAAAAAATGATTTAAGATACTGCCAAAAAAATGCTATGGATGAAAATAAAAGTTATGAAATAAATATCACCACCAATAAAAATTTTTATGAAATCAGAAAATCAACAGGTCTCGGAACAAAATTCATAGAAAAAAAATATTTTCCTTCGGGAATAAAATGCGAAGCCAATAATTTTCCATCAAGATCAATTATTTATAGTTCGGCCGGGACAATTCAAAATGGCGGAACAATTAAAATCGGCGGGAAAAAATATTCAATAGAAATAAAAACAAATGTAAGTGCGGGCCGGGTAAAAATAGAGCAGTTGCAAAAAAAATAATTTGCAACTGCTTTTTTATTTATGTTCAAAAATTATTCATAGCATAAAGATATCCCGTGCGTCCGCTTTAAACCTAAAAACAAAAACAAAGCTTATTCACATCACATAAATAGAACTGCTTAGTGCTGCTTCCTTTCGAATCTGACACGGTTCACAGTCATTTATTGAGCGAAACTTATATTTTCATCCATAAACGATCATTAACGAACCAAGGCCGTGCTAATAAAGCACAAGAGAATTTAATAATTCTCGAACCACACGGGACATCTTTATTCTTTCACCAAAAAAAATGCAAGTCAAGTACTTATCTAAAGTTTTTATTTTAAAAATATTTGTCGCGCTAAAAATAATTTAATAAAAGCAAAATTAATCGGCGAAAATAATTTTTTTTAGCTATATATTTTATATTTGTTTTGTGCTTTAAAATTTATATTCTGGGAGTGAATTTGTTTTGCATAAGATTTTTATTCAAGAAAGAATTTTGGCTGGGAAAATTAAAATTACGGGAGAAAATTTTAAGCATATAAAAGCGTTGCGTTTAAACCCAAAAGATAAAATTATTATTTGCGACGGTAATCAAAAAGATTATTTTTGTGAAATAAAAAATATTGATCACGAAAGCGCGATTTTATTTATAAATAATATACAAAATTCCCAAACCGAACCGCCAAAAAAAATAATTTTATTTCAAGCAATTCCTAAATCAGATAAATTTGAGTTTATAATTCAAAAATCAATCGAACTTGGTGTAAATAAAATAATTCCGGTTATAACAGATTTTTGCGACATAAAAAAAAATCCAGGCGAAAATAAATTTTTGCGCTGGAAAAAAATTGCTAAATCAGCAGCGGAACAATCAGGGCGTGGAATAATTCCTGAAATCTCAAATACGATTAATTTTTCACAAGCCGTTTTAACTGCAAAAAATTTTGGCTTAAATATTATTGCCCACGAAAAAACAAATATTTCCATAAAAAAAATTTTGTCCCAAGATTTAAATCAAAAAAATTCGATTGGAATTTTTATCGGACCTGAAGGCGGTTTTTCTAATCAAGAAATTATTTTGGCAGAAAAAAATAATTTACAACCTATTTCGCTCGGCAAAAGAATTTTACGAACTGAAACTGCATCACTTTTTATTTTATCTATCATAACTTTCTTGACAGAACTTTAAGCAGATTAAAAAAATCATCATAATCAACACAATTATTTATTTCCTGGCGAATTTTTGACGCCTCAGGAAAATTTTTTATATAAAAAAGCAAATGCCGTCTCATCTCAAATAAATTTTTATTTTTCACACCGTTTAAAATTTCCAAATGTCGCCGTGCCAAATTTATTTTTTCGTTTGGACTTAACTCAGGCAAAATTTTTTTTTGATTCGAATTTAAAAATTCATTTATCTGCTTAAAAATAAATGGATTTCCAAGTGCCGCTCGCCCAATCATAATCGCATTGCATTCCGTCATTTCAAATATTTTTTTTGCATCTAGATAATTTTTTATATCGCCATTTCCAATCACAGGAATACCAACATTTTTTTTTATTTCGCGAATTATATTCCAATCAGCTTGACCGGAATAAAATTCTTTAGCTGTTCGACCATGAATACAAATTGCTGACGCTCCGGAATTTTCAATTATTTTTGCGATTTCAATAATTTTATTATTATCCTTTTTTATAAATCCCTGCCGAATTTTTGCTGTCACAGGTTTTTTTGTTGCTCGGACACAAAATTTTATAATCTCAGAAATTAATTTTGGATTTTCAAGCAAAGCTGACCCATCGCTATTACGAATAATTTTTTTTGCCGGACAACCAAAATTTATGTCAAATAAATCAATTTCGTCGCTATCAATTTTTTTTATTGCGTCATAAAAAATTTTTGGTTCATGACCAAATAATTGCACACCCAATGGTTTATCAAATTTATTTGTTTCTAAAAGACCAAAAGTTTTTTTGTTGTCAAAATAAATTGCTTTCGCACTTATCATTTCCGTATAAGCAAGCCCACAAAAATTTTCGCGACATAAAATTCGAAAAGCAAGATTTGTTAGACCTGCCATTGGTGCCAAAAAAATTTTATTTTTAATTTTTAAGTTTCCTACTTGCATAATTTTATTTTTCCTTACAAAAATATTTTTTTACATGTCAATCTTATAAAATGTTTAGTTGGAAAATAAGAATTTTATTATTATATACACAATAAATTATGATTTATTTTGGCCTAAGTATTAAATAATTAACAAAACAAAACTCCCACAAATATTCTTTTGTGAGAGTTCTTTATAAAACCTAACTTTATTATTTAACTTTTTAAACAAGATCTTTTTTGTCTTCGATTTTATTAATTTCATTTTCAGATTTGTACTCAGATTTACCAAAGCCTAAAATAGGATAAAAAATTATTGGCAATAATAATAACCCAAATCCAAACATAATTCCTTTATTAAATTTTTTTGCCAGCTTAAATTTCATAAACACAAACAAAATTAAACTGACACATGACATAAAAATTTTTAACAGATTCATATCAAAATCACAAATAAGCTCAAAAACAGGCAAAAACATAGTTGAATACGCAAACAGAGGATAAATAATTCCTAGAAATCCTTTGCCCGTCGCTATATCAAACATAACGTAAAAATTATAAAATGGAATTACAACAGCCCAAGGTTTTTTTTTTGCTTTTAAAAATATCATTGCTTCCGCAATCACCATAAAACCAAAAATCATTAAACCAACACCGAAAATGAATGAAAGTACGAGGCTAAAAGCACGTAAAAACACATTAATGTTTTTATTTATGCCGAAATAATCACTTGGTGAAATAGCGCGAAGTTTTTGACTTAAACCATCAAAAGTAGTTATCCATTTTGAAACATTTTCCTGCGTCACAATACTATTCATTTAATCACCTCCTTTTTTTGGAACAAGTATAATACATGAATAATAAAATATGTCAAGTTGATTTTATTTTGCTGCGTTTGTTTGATTTCTATCCCAAAATTCCGTAATATGTTTATCATTTACCTAAAAGGAGATGATTTTTATACAAGAAAATATTTTTGATTGGTATCCAGGGCATATGGCAAAGACAAAAAAGAGTCTTAAAGAGAATTTATTTTTAATCGATCTCGTGATTGAAATTATTGACGCCAGAATTCCATTGAGTAGCAAAAATCCTGAAATAGATAATTTACTTGGTGGCAAAAAAAAAATCATGTTGTTAAATAAATGTGATTTAGCAAATGGTATTATGACAAAGAAATTTATAAATTTATATCGCAAGAGTAATTATTTGTGCTTTGAAACGGATTGTTTACACAAAAAAAATTTTGGAGAAGTAAATTGTGCGATAAATAATTTTGCGCTTGAGAAAAATAAAAAAATGGCAGCACGTGGAAGAATTTTTTCGCCGTTGAGAATTATGGTCGTAGGAATTCCAAACGTGGGAAAATCAAGTTTTATAAATAAATTTGTGAATAAAAAAATAGCAAAGACAGCAAATAAACCTGGTGTCACTTTGCACAATCAATGGATAAAAATAAATAAAAATGTTGAATTACTGGATACCCCAGGAATTTTACAACCAAAGTTTAACGATGAAGAAACTATTTTAAATTTAATTTTTGTTGGCGCAATAAAAGAAAATAATTTTGATTCGTATAATTTGGCGTTGAAGTTAATAGATAAACTTAATAAGACCGATAAAAAAATTTTAGCCGAAAACTATGGGATAGAAAAAAATAATTCTGAACGACAAATATATGAAATCGCAAAAAAACGTGGGTATATGAAAAAAAATAATTTATGCGATTTAGATCGTACGGCAATTAATATACTAAATGAATTTAGAACAGGTAAACTTGGAAAAATAACTTTGGATTGTTAAAACTAAACTGGATTAAGGTTTAGTTTTGTGTTTTCTTATGGAGATTGTCTTATATGGAGAAAAAGTTGATGACAAAAATGTAGAAGAGTAATGTAGAAGAATATTGTAATAAGTATAATCTTAGGGATGGAATATTTAATAATATAGCTGTCACATTTGAAACTATGTGAAACTCTTTGGAAAATACTATTAATCCTAGGCAGCGTTCACATAAAATAAAAATAGATTAACCAAAAAAAAGTGATAACATAAAGATATGGAGTTGACAAAAATACAATATAAAAAGCTAGATGGATTAGTGCTGAAGCGAGGAAATCGGCAAAGATATTAAACTACGAATTTATGTGTGCGATGCTTTACATAATAGAGAATGGTTGCAAATGGAGTGCACTACCAAAGAATATAGCAAGCGACGAGTAATTTAAATTTATATAAAATTTAAGTAGCATTCACATAAAAAGCAAATCAAAAATAAAAACGAGAGAAATGGTAGAAATAAAAGTAGAATCAAGCTTATACTAATTGAATAAAAACTTTTCTAAAGCGTTTCAATCTTGGGAAATATTGTTTGGTATTGCTGCGTTGTTTATAAAGTTGTTTATCATAACTCCAAGGCAACTTACAATTCTTTTTTAGGTGAAACAACCGTGTTAAACCCGTGATTTTTAGCTAAAACTAAAGTTTTATTATTTTCGTAAACTCTATCCATCAAGAGATAATTATTATTTTTGGAATATATGGATTCAATTAGGTAGCGTTCACATAAAATAAAAATAGATTGAGCAAAAAGAAAAAAGTGATAAG
>CAMKTI010000043.1 GCA_946415665.1 uncultured Clostridia bacterium | reverse complement strand
AATACTTTCCTTGCTTTTAAACGTTGGCGCGGTATCGCCACTCGATACGCTAAAATGTTCGATGGTTTTATCGCTTCCATTTATGTTCGTTGTATCTTTATGTATTGTCATTCTTTTAAATTTTTTTCATGTAGATACTATCTAGCAACTCGAAAATATATTTATCAAAAAGAAAATTAAAGAAAATTTTTGAATAAAAAAAACCGAGTTGATTAAACTCGGATTTTTTATTTTTAGCAATCAAATTTAATTTACACTAAACGGCAATAAAGCCAAATGTCTTGCGCGTTTAATAAGATGCGTAATTTTTCTTTGATGTCTCGCGCAAAGTCCTGTCGTTCGTCTAGAAATAATTTTTCCACGCTCCGTAATATGCCTTTTTAATAGATTGACATCTTTGTAATCAATTTTAGTTATCTTTTCTGTACACAAATGACACACTCTTTTTTTCTTCTTATTATCATAAATTTTTTCCAACTTAAATTTCCTCCTCGAAATATTTTATTAATAATATTAAAACGGCAGATCTTCTTCGTCCAACTCATCCAAAACATTGCGATCAGAATTTTGAGTAGAAAATGAATCGTCATCGTCATTATTATTTTTTTGTCTTGCTTCAAACGAACTTTTACTTTCAGCAAAACTCTGTTCTTCAACTACAATTTCTGTTACCCAGCGTTTTTGTCCTGTTTGGTCATCATAACTTCTAACCTGAATTCTTCCGCAGATACAAATCATTTGTCCTTTTTTCATAAATTTCTCTGCAAATTCACCTTGTTTACCAAATGCAACACAATTAATAAAGTCTGCATCTGGCTCACCATCGCGTTTAAATTTTCTGTTAACAGCAAGTGTATATCTTGCAATTGCAAACGGAGTCTCGCCTTGAGAATATCTAACTTCAGGATCACGTGTTAATCTGCCCATTAAAATAACCTTATTCATAAAAACAAAAACCCCCGTTAATTTTCATGACTAACAATTAAAAATCTTATTACATTTTCGTTTATACGCAATTTCGATTCTAAAACAGCAGGAACATTTGATTCAGCTGAAAAAATTATAAAATTATAATTGCCTTCGCTGAATTTTTTAATTTCATACGCTAATTTTTTTTTCCCCCAAGCATCAATTTTTTCTATGACCGCTCCTGATTTACCAATCATACTTTTTATGTTTTCCATTTCGCTGTTAAAAATTTCTTCCGATAAATCAGGTTTTAAAATCAATGCCAATTCATATTTTTTATTCATATTTACACCTCCTTTTGAACAAAGCCCACATTTTTTGTGTGAGCAAGGACAGAGAAATTATAACAAAATATTTTTCAAACAAAAAAAATCACAGATGATAAAATCTGTGATTAAAAAACCTCAACTCATAAGCAAATAATTTTTTTCCTTTAATTTTTTTATCAAATGAATTTATATTATTCACCCCGTCCTGGAGGTAAAGGTGCTGCTCGACTAGAAAGGAAATCATTGGTCTGTTGTTCCTTAATCCTTCCGTTAAATTGCTCTGCTTTATTTTCGGCTCCCCTAAATATATCTTTGATATTCGTATCATCTTTGATTGTATTAGCATATTGTTCCAATTCTTTATTTCCTGTGTCTTTGAGTTTTTGTTTAAATTTGGGAACAACTTGATCAGTGAAAAACTTATTGGTTTCTTTAGTAAGATTATTTACAAACTCATCTTTAGTATTTGCATTTTTTTGAGCTTTTGCTATCAATCCTAACGAAGCTTCATGCAATGGACTTCCTTCTTTTAATAGGGGAATACCATTCTCATCTTTTTTAATTTCAAAAAGCTTATATCTCTGACCAGTCTCTTTATTTTCATGATCTTTCCATTCCCCGATAAAGTTTTCCTCATAAAACTCGTTTAACGCCCCTCTAAAAGCGCCGCATTTTTTTGCTATAGCTGAATCTTTATCTTTTTTTAATTCATCAAGTTCTTTTTTATAATTTTTATTTTCATATGCTTTCGTTACCACTTCCATAAATTTTAGCAACAATGTCACAGAATCTAGAAACGCTCTTGTTGCTTCAGAACCACCTTGTGACAAATTAAACACCTCCAAAAAATTAAATTTACACAAAACAAAAATTTCATTGATCAACAACAAAAAAAAACAAACGCGAGATTTTTAATAAAACAAATCTCACTTTTATATTAGCCCAAATTGAAAAAAAATCATAATCCAAAAAAAATAAATTGCAATAACATTGCGTTATCTAGTGTAGCACAGAAATTTAATACAGACAAAAATTTTGAATTAGCCCTCGATACTAAAACATTACTGGCCCGACAAAAAAATCATGACTTTACATCATGATTTTTTTTGTTTAATAAAATTAAATTAATAAATTAAGCGCTTAATTTGTTAAATAATTTTGCTAATCTGGATTTTTTTCTTGCAGCTGTATTTTTATGATAAATTTTTTTAGATGCTGCCTGATCAATTGATTTTATTGCATCGATAAAAATTTCTTTTGCTTGCGTTTGGTTTGTATCTTTTTTTTCAGCTAGTAACAAAAATTTTTTTATTTTTGTTTTAACATTTGATTTAACTGAGCGATTGCGAAGATTATTTTTTTTATTTAGCAATACACGTTTTTTTGCTGATTTTATATTTGGCAAAATTTTCACCTCCAAAATTTTTTATCACACATGATTTTATATAAAATTAATTTTAAAAGCAAATGAAAAAAATTTAAGGAGATAAAATGAAAATCTCGAAACGATTAAATTTGATAATTAATGAGATAAAAAATAACAATATAATTGATATTGGAAGTGATCATGCTTATATTCCGATCGTGGCTTTAAAAAAAAATATAATTTTTAATGCGATTGCAAGTGATATAAGAAAAGGACCTTTAGAAATCGCAAAAAAAAATATTATTGATAACGGATATGAGAAAAAAATAAAAACTGTTTTGAGCGATGGATTTGAAAATGAGATATTTGATAATATTTTTGAGAAAGAAAAAATTACAGGAATAATTGCTGGAATGGGCGGATTAATAATTTGCAAGATAATAGATTGTCTTGATAAAAAATTATTTAATATGACGCAGTTAATTTTACAGCCACAAAATAATATTTATTATGTGAGAAAAAAATTACATAGAGTTGGTTTTATGATTCAGGACGAAATTTTTTTTTGTGAGCAGAAAAAATTTTATAATATAATTGTTGCGTATCGGGGCAAAGATAATTTTTACTCAGAATGTGATTATGCAGTAGGAAAAATTTTATTAGCGAGAAAAAATAATGATTTGCATGATTATTTGTTAAAGAGAATTATAAAATTGTCGCGGATAAAAAATTTTAATGACAAGGCAAAAAAATTTTTTGATTTATATTTGGAGGCATTAAAATGTTTTGCTTTGAAATAATTGAGATATTGAATAGAATTGCGCCGGAAAGTTTTGCTTTAGATTGGGATAACGTTGGATTATTAGTTGGCGAAAAAAAATGGGAAATCAAAAAGATAATTATTGGATTAGATTTAACTGATGAAATAATAAATAAAGCAATAAATTTAAATGCAAACATGATTATTACACATCATCCGATTTTTTTTAGAGGAATCAAAAAAATAAATGATAATGAAAAAGAAAGTTTGCGTGCGATGAAATTAATAAAAAATAATATTTGTTTTTACGCGATGCATACCAATTTGGATATTTCTGATCATGGAACAAATTTTTGTTTGTGCAAAAAACTTGAATTGGAAAATATAAATGGTTTAGAAGATTTAAATTATGGTTTTATGGGAAGAATTGGTTTTTTAAAAAATAAGTTAAGCTTGGGTGATTTTATTTTTTTTGTAAAAAATAAGCTTGGCTTGGAAAAAGTAAATTTTTGTGGCGATAAAAATAAAATTATAAATAAAGTTGGATTATGTAGTGGAAGCGGTGCGGATAAAAAATATTTTTTGCTTGCAAAAGAAAAAAAATGTGATGTTTATTTGACAGGAGATATAAAATATCATGATTTTTTGTTGGCGCATGATTTAGAATTAAATCTGATTGATATAACACATTATGCCAGCGAAAAAATTTTTATGGATGAATTAAAAAGTGAACTAGAAAAATATTTAGATGATGTAGAAATAATTTGTCATGATGATGAAAAAAATATTATTGAGTATACGTAAGATTTGCTTTTTTAAATTTATGATCAGGCAAAAAATTTTATTGTGATGATAAATATTTTACCTGATTTTTTTTGTGTGGGATAAAAATTATTTTGGTTTGTATATTTTTTTGATTGTGAGGCAAAATAAATTTGACTGGCTAAAAAAAAAGGACTAGTATTTTGTGCGAAACTTGTTTTTTTATAAAACTTTATTGGAGGCGGTAAAAATGCATTATGATTATAAAACACATGGGACTTGTTCTCAGATTATTAGTTTTGATATTGATGGCGATGTTATAAGAAATATTAAATTTACCGGCGGATGCAATGGAAATTTAAAAGCAATTGCGCGTTTAGTTGATGGATATACTGTTGAAGAAATAGAAAAAAAACTAAAAGGCGTCGAATGCGGACAAAAAGGAACTTCTTGTGGAGATCAATTGGCACGCGCGGTTCGTGAAGCTTTTGAAGCGCAAAAAAAATAATTTTAGGGAAAAATAGTTTTTTAATTAAAGTCGCTAATTATAAGCGGCTTTTTTTATTTGTAAGTTTATTTTTAAGACGAATATTATTTTATGTGTGCGATTATATTTTTTATTGAGATTTATTTTTGAGGTGAAAAATATAAATTTGTGTTATGATGAAAAAAATATTTTGGAGAATATAAAAAAAATACGGGGAGATTTATATGTACTTGAAAATAAATTAAATTATGAGACTAATAGTGATTTGATTGATAGTTATATTTATGAAATTAAAGCGTTGCAGATGAGATATAAATTTTATATTGGTTTATGTAAAGAAAAAAAAATTAAGTTTATGAATTTATAAGAGAGTGATTAGGTTTGGATTTTTGTTTAAACGAAAATGATTTTATGGTATGGATTTGTGTTGTGGCGATTTTGATATTATTTTTTATTAGACAGGTTAGGTTTATTTTAAAAAAAATATTTTCGGTGGGATTTGGGCTTGGGTTAATTTATTTTATTAATATGTTTTTAATTAATTTTTGTCATGCGAAAAAATTTTGTATTGGAATAAATTTTCTTACGGCAGGAATAATTTTTATTTTAAATTTGTGGGGTATATTTTTTTTGTATTTAATAAAAATTTTGTTACGGTAAATTAAAAATGGTAGTGTTTTGGTTTAACGTAAATAAAAATCTTAATGATTTAAATTAAGTCATTGAGATTTTTTTTGTTGCAAAAGATTTTATAAAGTTAAAAAGTTAAATTGATATAAAAATAATTATTGCAAAGATAAAAATTGTTATCGCACAAAAAGCACATGAAAGTAATAAGATATGCGCTGTAGAAATACTTTCAAGACAATTTAAAATTTGTTTATTGCAGATAGGTTGGGTTACAGCGGAAAAAATTTTATATATCAAAACGAAAGCAGTTAAATTTAAAATTGGTGCCATGCAAAAAAATATGATTGCGATTATAAATGAAATCAAAACTCCGTTTTTAATTAAATATGCCCAAGAAATTATTGAATCGACGGCATCGGTAAAAGTTTCTCCGACAAAAGGAATTAAATCGACAGCAAATTTTGTGCTCTTGATAAAAAAATTTTCCATAAGTGGCGCCGCTAATCTTTGAAGAGATAAAATCGACATGAAAAAAAATGCGATGATTTTTAAACTCAACGAAATTAAATTTTTTGTAAGCAAAGCTAAGTTAGTAATTAAATTTTTGTCCGTTAGATTATTTATTATTTGTAGAACGAAAAAAAAATTTATTGCGGGCAAAAGAAAATTTATAAGTAAAAGCATAATATCTGAAACAAAAAAAATAATTGGGTTAAAAATAGTTGACGAAGAAATTTTTCCTGTCATGAAGATTAAATTTATTATTAAAGGTAAAGCTGAATTAATTAAATTAATAAGATTTGATAATAAAGTTTTTGTGATTGAAAAAGAGTTTTTAAATGCGAAAAATAAATTGTTAATGATAATTATATAGTTTATGTAAAAAGCGATTTGTGAAACGGAACTTGTTTTAAATGCAGAAGCAAGATTTTGTATGAGCGATGATAAAATAATTAATAAAAATAATTTTTTTGTTTGATATAGATTATTATTTAAATCACGAAAAAAAATTTGATTGCTGATTTGAATTAAAGAAAAAAAATCGAATTTGCCAGTAATAATTTTTTTTATGAGCGAAATAAAATTTATTTTTGGAATATCTTGATCAGGATTTGAATTTATTACGGAATTTATATTTTCGAAGTCATAATTATTTAATTCTTGGTCGAGGATTTTGTTGTTTATATCGTCGGCAAAAATTATTTTGGAATAAAAAGGAGATAAAAGAATAATTATTGCTAGCAAAAAAATTTTTTTCACGCGTAAGTCACCTGGAGTTTATTTTTTATTGATTTATATGTGGAAAAAAAATATAAATGACAAGCTGTTTTAATTTATAATTTTTATTGGGTGAAATTTTTTTATGAAGATAAAATTTAGTAAGATGCACGGTTTAGGAAATAGTTATATTTATATAGATTGTGTGCGAGAAAATAATTTTTTTTTGGATGAGAAAAAAATATTTGTGTTGGCAAAAAAACTAAGCGATAAAAATTTTGGTATCGGAGCAGATGGATTAATTTTAATTTTAAAAAGCGATAAAGCAGATTTTAAAATGCGAATCATAAATTCTGACGGAACAGAAGCAGAAATGTGTGGAAACGGAATAAGATGCGTAGGAAAATTTGTTTATGAAAAAAAATTAGTTGATGAAAATAAAAAAAATTTGGAGATTGAGACGCTTGCAGGAATAAAAAAATTGGAGCTAGAAATAAAAAATAATTTGGTTGAAAATGTAAAAGTTGATATGGGAAAAGCATGTTTTGATGTAAAAAAAATTGGTATGACTGGCAATAAAAATAAAATTGATTTGGTTGTTGATAATAAAAAATTTGTTTGTGAATGTGTTTCGATTGGAAATCCGCATGCGGTTATTTTTTTAGATGATTTAGATTTTAAGAATTTAGATGTAAAAAAATATGGATATGAGATAGAAAATAATATTTGTTTTAGAAATAGAATTAATGTGGAATTTGCGAAGATAAAAAATAAAAATTGTATTGATGTAAAAGTTTGGGAGCGCGGGTCAGGAATAACTTTGGCGTGCGGAACGGGAGCGTGTGCTGTTTTTGCTGTGGCTTTAAAAAATAATTTGATTGATAAAAATAAAATTATAAAAATAAAATTGCCAGGCGGAGAATTAAATATCTTTGGTGATGAAAAAGAAAATATTTTTATGTCTGGCGAGGCAAAAAATATTTGCGATGGAAGTTTTGATTTAGATAATTTTGTTGAGTAAAAAAAATTTTGTTGGAGGGAATTTATGTTTGTGAATAAAAATTTTTTAAGTTTGAAAGAAAGTTATTTGTTTACTGAAGTTGTTTCGCGGACAGAAGTTTATAAAAAAAAAAATGTTGGAAAAGAGATAATAAATTTGGGAGTTGGCGATGTAAAAAAAGCTTTGCCAAAAGTTATTATTGAGGCAATAAAAAATGCTGTTGATGAAATGGGAGATGAAAAAACTTTTAGGGGTTATTCGCCCGAGACAGGTTATAATTTTTTGAAAGAAGAAATAATAAAAAATGAGTATATGAATTTTGAGTTTGATTTAGATGAAATTTTTATTTCGGATGGAATAGCAGCAGATATCGGAAATATTTTGGATTTGTTTGATAAAAATAACGTGGTTGGAATTTGTGATCCGGTTTATCCGGAATATTTGGATACGAATGTAATGGATGGGCGTGAAATAATTTTTTTGGATTGTGTTGCAGAAAATAATTTTTGTCCTGAAGTAGAAAATGTAAAAAAAAAGCTTGATTTGATTTATATTTGTAATCCGAATAATCCAACGGGAATTGGTATGAATAAAGATAAATTGCAAAGATGGATTGATTATGCAAATGAAAATCAAAGCGTGGTTTTATATGATGGGGCATATGAAAAGTTTATTTCACATGGAAATTTAGATGATAATAAAAATAATATTCCGCATTCGGTTTATGAATTAAATGGCGCAAAAGAATGTGCGATTGAATTTAGAAGTTTTTCGAAGTCGGCAGGATTTACAGGATTAAGATGTGGTTATACGGTTGTGCCAAAAAATTTAGTGAGAGAGAAGATAAATTTAAATAAATTATGGACGAGAAGGCAGTGTACAAAAACGAATGGAGTTTCTTATATAGTTCAAAGAGGCGCGCAAGCAGTTTTTAGTTCGGGTGGGGAAAAAGAGTGTATGGAAAACATAAGATATTATATGGAAAACGCAAAAATTATTTTTAATGGATTAAAAAATATTGGATTTAAAGTTTTTGGTGGACAGGATGCACCTTATGTTTGGTTTGAAATTCCGGAAAAATATTCTTGCTGGGAATGGTTTGATTTTTTGCTAAATAATTTTGGTATCGTTGGGACGCCGGGAATTGGATTTGGAAAAAACGGAGAAAGATATTTTAGATTTTCGGCATTTGGAAAACGTGAAGATGTTTTGTTGGGAATAGATAGATTAAAAAGATATATATGATTTTTTTGGAAAGAAGAGATTTAATGATTATAAAAAAAGCCACTATCTTATTTAGATAAAGGCTTTTTTATTTGCAAAATTAAATAGGTCATCTAATTTTATTTTTGATTTTCGCCAATATTTATTTGCATCGGTTTTCTTTCACCTGGAGTAGGAAGTTCAATTTGATTAGATAATTTAGAGATAGAAAAACTATTATTAGAAACCGGCTTTAGTTTAGTTTTATATTTGTTATTTAAAAAATTTTCTCCCCAATTTTTTAAAGTCCGCGACGTATCTTCTGTCACTTTTATATCTGTTTTTTTGTTTCCAGCAAAAATACAAAGATCTTTCCCGTCCTTTTGTAAAAATAAAAATGGTTTAATTGGATCTTTATTTGTACCATTGAAAACTTTTAAACATAAACTGTAAATACCTCTACCATCAGCATATTCTACAACAATTTCCTTAGTTCCATTTTTATAATCAACGGAAAATGCATTTGACTGTTTTTCACAGGATACACCATTAATTTCAAGTTCAAATGTTAAATTGTTATTTTGTCCTAAAATATTATTTAAAAATAATGCCAAACTTGAACGATTAATTTTAAATAACACACAGTTCATAACCCACGCTTTTTTACTTATAATTTCTGATCTACTTTTCAGTTCTCTCCAAACTTCTTTTTTTTGCTCCGGTATTTTATACATTTTTCCAACAACATTACTTTCATCCTTCTCTATTGCCACTATTGATTTATCTATAGTTTCACTTTCAGAAAAATCAGATGTAAGAAATGCTTTTTTAGTAATATATTTATTCGTTTTCTGATCAAAATAAGATATTTTATACAAATCCACTTCAACAAACCCATTATCTCTTGAGGCTTGAATTTTTTTATTATCTGGCAGTGAGTCCCATTCACCTCTTTCAAAAAAAACAGAACCAACAAAAACTTTTAATCCATCCGTCGTTATACCAACTGATTTTTTTCTACCACCGTAAAACATACTGTGATTTGATATATAACATTTATTGCCATTATTTCCTTTTTCTAAATCTAGAATGGCATAATCATCAAAATGCCATCCGTCATCACCGAAAAAACTCGACTTGATAAAAATTGCTATTCTAATTTTAAGATTCCTAAAATCTCTTATCACCTTGTTTTTTGCCTGTTCCAAAATATAAAGTGGATCAAAATACAACTTTTCATTTTTTTCTAACAAACTTCCGTTTTTAACAAAAACTTCACATTTTGCTCCATCAACAGTCATATATATTTTTTTGTCTTTTGATTCATTAGCTGTTGATTTTAAGACAGGAAAAATATCATTTTCCATAAATAATCACTCCTAATTTTTTTAATTAAAGTCATAAAACTTTAATCTGTTTCATTAAAAATATATATTTTTATTTTGTCAATGGCTAAATAAAATTTGTAATATAAATATATATTGCAACTATTTTGCATAAAATTTGTTTTTTTATTGCGTTAATATAAAAACTATGGCATATGTGTTTTATGCTAAAGTATAAAAAAATGTTTTGCGTATTTTTTTTATCACAAAAAATTTTTTGTTTTTTATCGTAAGTATAAAAATTATTTTTGAGGATAAAAAAAGCCCATGTTCATTTAGACAGGAGCTTTTTTGTTTTTTGTAATAAACTTTATAACTTAATTTGCTACTAATGATTCATAATATACTTATTGACTCTTATGATTTGTAAAATTATTTTCCAACATTGGATTATTACTTTTTTGAATCTGATTTTTAGCAATTGTTATTCTGTCGTTTATAGATTGATTACCAAATCCTTGTTTATTTTGATTTACATTTTTTTTATTGGAATGTTCTTTTGTTAATATCGATTTCATATTCATATTTTCGATAACAACATTTTCACTTAATAATCTATCTACCTCCCATTTATTTCGGTTTCTAGCAAACAGTTTGAATTTACCATCTGCATCTCTTTTTTCGACAAATTCAAATTTACCTTCATGTTTATTTGATTCACTTATCTCGACTTGTATATCTGTTTTTTTATTTTTGTAAAAAAGAGCAACTCCTTTATTTCCATCTTTTTTTAAAATAAGCTCAATCGAATCAGATTTTTTCGCGTCTTCATTTTTAATAACATATCTTTCATCCTCAAAAAAATCCATATCACTATCGTTATTTTTTGTATCAAATTTTAAACGAAGACTGTAAATACTTTCACGTGATTCTATAGGTATTTCTGCTACTTTTGAATCAATGCAATCATTTATAAATTTTTTTTCCTGCGCTTTGTTTTCTTTCCCGTTGATTTCAATATTACAATTAGGAATTTTTTTTGATTCTAAACTATAATCACCATTTAAATTTTGATTAAAAAAACAAAACAAACTTTTTTTATCAATGTTCACCGTTGCAACATATATTATCTTAGGCTTTAAATGAGCTATTATTGATCTTTCTTTTAATTTTTTCCATTTCTCCGTCTTTTCTTCAATTGTATAAGACTCTACAGGTACTAATTCAGAATTAGATGATTCTTTAAATTGGTATACCAACGATTCACTAATATCATTTTTTTCTAAAAAGTCAGCTATAAATAATGCTTTTTTTCTAACTATTTTATCTGTTTTATTTGTCAAATTGTCGCGATACTTTATTTCATGTAGTTCTAATTCAGCAAATCCATGATCTCGTAGCAATTGTATTTTTGATGTATTATCTAGTAAGTCAAAATTGTTTTCTTTAAACTTCTTGCTAAAGTCACCGGACAAAACAAAAATTTTTAATCCATTTGTCGTAATTGGAGTTGTAACCCCGTTTATATCATGTGTTGATTTGTAACCACCGAAATTATCATCAAGGATATCTGTAACCTTTTCAAAATCAAAGTGCCATTGGTTATCTTTGAGAGATATTGATTTAACAAAACAAACAACCGTAATTTTTTTATCTTCAAAATTATTTATAATCTGTTGGCCATATTCTTGCAGTTTTATCAAAATATAACCTGGATCAAAATAAATACTTTGGTCTTTATCTAATAAACATTTATTATCAATAGTAAACTCAAATTTTGTTCCTTTAAAAGTTTTGTCATGTAATTTGTTTGATTCTATCAAATAATCTCTATTCAAGAGTAACATTTGCCATAATTCTTTGTAAGTGTTTTTATTAATTTTGAAATTCATATTCACTATACAATACTCTTCGTTTTGTGAGTTAATATATTTTAGTTGCTGCAATTTTCCATCTTCAAATTTTCCGTCCAAACGGGTAAATCCAAAACCTTTTTCTAATCCACCATAATATCCATTTCTAAAATCAACATATTTATTATTTGCCATACTCTTTAAATAATCAACATTGTTTTTATTGAGTTGCCTGATAAAGAGTATTAAACCACCGTCATTATGATTTTTTGCTTGTGGATTTAATTTGATTTCAAGATTCTTGTTTTGATCAATCTTATCAAGATCAAGCTGAATATTCTCAAACTTGTTAAAAGTGCAACGATCAATATTTTTATATTTCGCAAAAATATATACATGATAATTATTTGCATGCTTATCCTCTAAAAAATCTTGGTTGTACTTTACAGTATTATAAATCAAATCAAATACAGGAACCTCAATAATATTTTCATCTTGTTTTTGGTTATTTATTTGATTCAAATTTTGGTCGGAATTACGATTGCTCAAAGGCCAGATACTTGTCAAATTCATAAGTAACACTCCAAATTTTTTTTTAGTTAAAGTCAATAAAACTTTAACCTTTTTTATTAAAAACATATATTTTTATCTTGTCAATAGCCAAATAAAATTTACGTTATAAAAATTAGGTAGTGTTCACATAAAATAAAAATAGATTGAGCAAAAAGAAAAAAGTGATAAGATAGAGATATGAAATTTACAAAAATACAATATAAAAAGTTGGAGAGATTAATCCAATAGCAAGCAAACCGGCAAAGATGTTAAACTACAAATTCGTGTATGCAATGCTTTACATAATAGAGAATGGTTAAAAATGGAGGACATTACCAAAAAAATATGGAAACTGGCACACAATGATTTTAGAAGCTATTAAAAAACAAAAACTGCATTGATAGTACGAGCATAAAGGTGAGTCCAGATGCAAAAAAGAATAATTATCAAAAAAAGAGCACTGGAAATTTAAAAGGAGGCCTGACAACGAAGTTACGCCTATGTTGTACATTTTCATGTCCAGTGGTTTTTCGTTTGTCTTCTGGCAATTCTCACGATGTTCCCGAAGGAAGAAAATTGATTAAATCCATATATTCCAAAAATAATAATTATCTCTTGATGGACAGAGCTTACGAAGA